>RFSL01000148.1 GCA_009923965.1 Flavobacteriia bacterium
GACCCGGATCTTAACGAATCAATTAGCAATGCATTAAAAAAAGGGTTTTTTGATTTTTCGAATTGGAACCAAAGAACCAATAAAATTGTGTTAATCGCAGCGAATAAAGTTAGCCCTACAAGTAAATCTAATTATAGAATCAGAAGAAAAATTGCTAATCAAATGAACCCGCAAGAAATCGACATCTATGGAGACCTATGGGATTCAACTTTGTTTCGTAAGTTTTTGTACAGGATTTCAATTGGTCTGTATGCCTTAAGAATAGGATTTATGCCAAACATAGTTGAACTTTATGGTGGTATGTTTTCAAAATATGGAAACTTTAGAGGTAAACCAGAAGACAAGCACATAGTAATTCAAAAATATAAGTATTCGCTTGTAATAGAAAATTCGTCTGACTACTGCAGCGAAAAACTCTTTGATGCAATCATTAATGGGTCAATTCCTATTTATATTGGACCTAAAAATACGGAGATATTTCTTCCAAATAATTTATATTACTCTTGCGATGGATCGGTAAGTGAAATTAGAGAAATACTTAGTTCTATGCGAGAAAATAATGTAAATGATATGCTGGAGGCCATGAAAGATTTTTTGCAGTCAAAAAACTTTGTAGAAAATTGGTCGAGTGATGCAGTTTATGTAAAAATCGCAAAGTATGTTATTTATGTCTTTGCAATTATTTTTTGCTTACAAGTATTAGATGTTAATTTAACTTTATTATTAACTGGCTCAGCTGCTTTACTAGTCGGGATTGGTTTAGGTCTTCAGGATGTTTTTAAAGATGTTTTTGCTGGTATTGTTTTGCTATTTGAAGGTAATTTGCGTGTGGGAGATATTGTGGAAATAACAAATGGTTCTAAAAATTCAAATAAGTCTTCAAATGGAATTATCGCAAAGATTGTAAAAATCAGTGTTCGAACTTCTCAAATTCAAACAAGGGAAGGAAATGTATTAATTATCCCGAATACTCGACTTACACAAGAACAAGTTGAAAACTGGAGTCACGGCTCAGAATTAACACGCTTTTTAATAACTGTTACCGTTGAATATGGTGCAAATACCGAATTGATTAAGCGCTTACTTAAACAAGCTGCTTTGGCTCACCCCAAAGTTAAAAAGAGTCATCCTATTCTTGTTCGGCTTTCAAATTTTGGTGATTCAGGTCTTGAATTAGAATTGGTTTTTTGGGCTGATCAGAGTTGGGATATTAATAATTATAAATCAGAAATCCGATTTGAAATTGATCGTTTATTTCGCGAATATGATATTAAAATTCCTTATCCAAAAAGGGATATTTTGATGAATTTAGATAAAGAAAATTTAATCGAGAAGTAAGAATTTATACCGTTGTATGGCATTTTCAATGCCTAAATAGAGTGCGTCAGAAATAAGTGCATGACCGATAGAAACTTCATCCAAGCGCGGCAATGATTTTTTAAAATAATTTAGGTTATCTAAATTTAAATCGTGACCGGCATTTAATCCTAATCCTAAATCTATCGCCTGTTGAGTTGCACTTATATAGGATTCTATTGTTTTTAGTTTATTTTTACTAAAATCTGCAGCATATGGACCAGTATACAACTCAATGCGATTAACACCTAGTTTTTGTGCTAATTCAATTTTTTCTAAATCTGGTTCTATGAAAATTGATGTTCGAACTCCCCAATCACTAAGTTGGTTACAAGTCTTTTGAAGAAAATCAAAATTCACTTTTGTGTCCCATCCGGCATTTGAAGTCAATACACCTGGTGGATCTGGAACAAGTGTTACTTGAGTTGGTCGCAAATCTTTGATAATTTCCATAAAACGGCTATCGGGGAATCCTTCAATATTAAATTCTTTTTGAATGGCTTCTTTTAATTCGTATGCATCTTTCTTTGTTATATGCCGTTCATCAGGTCGAGGATGAATTGTAATACCTTCAGCGCCAAAACGTTCGCAATCAATTGCAAAATTTACAAGGTTGGGTATATTTTCACCTCTTGCATTTCGAATACTTGCAATTTTGTTAATATTGACACTTAATTTAGTCATGGTATCATTTTTGACGCTTCAAAATTACAAACTCTCAGAGGATTTTACTACTTTGGCCACGTTTATGAAAGCAATTAATTTAATTACAGAAGAAATTCCACCTTTAGTTCATACTGACTCGGGAGAGAAAGCACTGAATTGGATGGATGAATTTAAGGTTTCACACCTTCCAGTTTTAAAAAACGGGAATTTTGTTGGTGTTGTTTCTGAATCAGACATTTTAGACCGATTGAATGCAGAGAATTCATTGGATGGCTTATTTGATCATTTACCTCGCCCTTATGTTTTTGCAAATTCCCATGTTTTCGAGGTTCTCGCCAAAATATCAGAATTTAATCTAAGTGTCTTGCCGATTCTTGATGAAAATGAGAATTATTTGGGCTGTACTACCATTTATCATTTGATGGTGCAACTAGCCAATACGGGAAGCATGAAAGAAGTTGGTGGAATTCTAATTTTAGAAATCAATAATATTGATTATTCCATGGCACAAATAGCTCAAATTGTAGAAAGCAATAATGCTCGTATTTTAAGTTCATATATTTTAACAAATTCTTCTTCTTCAAAATTGGAAATTACTTTAAAAATAAATAAATTAGATTTATCTTCAATTATTCGAACTTTTGAACGTTATGATTATGTTGTCAAAGAATCATTTCAAAAAAGTATGGACAATGATGATTTGCAAGCGAGATTTGATTCACTGATGCATTATTTAAAATTTTGAACCATGCGGGTTGCAATTTACGGAAGAAAAGTCAGCAAGCATAGCGCCGAGTATTTTACTGAAATGCTAAAGTACCTCGAAGATTTTGGTTGGGAAGCAGTATTGGAGGAAGATTTAAAAGCTCTCTTAGTTTCTAAAATCGGTATTTCAAAAAAATACCAAACATTTAAAAGTCATTTGGATTTTAAATCTGGAATTGATCTTACAATTAGCATGGGTGGTGATGGAACATTTTTAAAAACGGTAAGTTATATTCAAGATTCAGGAGTTCCAATAATGGGAATTAATATGGGGCGCTTAGGATTTCTTGCAAATATCTCAAAAGAACAAATTCACCATACTCTAACACAAGTAAAAGAAAAGCAATTTGAATTTCAAAAGCGTTCATTGTTACGTGTTTTTACAGAAGAAGATATTTTTGGAAAAGATAACTTTGCTTTAAATGAATTAACGCTGCACAAGAAAGATACTTCATCAATGATTACCGTGCACGCTTCTTTAGATAATAAGTATTTGAATGCTTATTGGGCAGATGGCTTAATTGTCGCCACTCCAACAGGATCAACAGCTTACAGCTTGAGTTGCGGTGGTCCGATTATAACGCCTGGTTGTCAAGTACACATTCTTACGCCAATTGCACCTCACAATTTAAATGTACGTCCAGTTGTAGTTCCAGATCATTT
>RFSL01000149.1 GCA_009923965.1 Flavobacteriia bacterium
GACACCTTACAAACAACGTTCTGAAATTGATTTTTTATACCTTGGTACTCCAAGAAATCCAAATAGAGCAAATGCATTTAAAATGGGTTTTGCTTTGTCTTTAGATAATGTTGTACAAGCAACAGCAGATGGATTATACCCTACAAATGCTGTAGGTAGATGGAAAAAAGACAAGTTTTCTCAAAAGCCAGCAAGAATGTCTGCTCCAATTGAAACTGTTATTACCTGTTTGAAAGCTGATAAAAATGCTCCTTCTGGATTGATTTTTGATATTCGAAAGGAATTACAAGAAATTGAGGCCCTAACTATTGCCTACTCCGTTCGGGACAAAGGAAATATCTAAGTTTGTAATTTTGCGCTGATTTAGACTAAGGTGCTATAAAAACGCTCTAAAATCATATTGGCAATTCGCTTATCTAAATTGACTTTTTCGGATAAGTAAAACTCAAATTCAGCATCTGTAAACAAACCTGTAACTATTCCTAATAATTGTGCACGAAAAGCTAATTGCTTGGAAACAAATAATTTCAATTGATTTTGCTTCTTTAGTGATGAGAAATTAGCGGAGACAATATATTGTACATGAACATTAGATGAGAAAAATACAATAAGTATTGAATGTTGGTACTTTAAAATTGGGCGTATTGTTGAATTTTGGAATTGCTCAATAGGAGTTTGCTCACTTTTTTTTGTTAGAATTTCCTCACGAAGTCCAAGTAATTTGTCTTCTTTACGCATAATTTTAAATTGAATTATCCTCTTTTACTTCTACAGTTGCAGAAGGACTTACAAATTGCTGAATATAATCAACAAATCTCTCTTCTTTTGGCTTCTGTGTGAAAATAAGTTGTCGGCATTTTGGGAGACTTTCAGCCAAACGTGCAATGAATCCTTTCATTCCTTTGCTAATTTGCTCGTCCATTTGTAAAACAATAAATAATTTTAATTTGGCGACATTAAATCCATTTTGGAAATAGAGTTCACAAATTCGTTTTGTTGTGCCAACTATTACCTCAGTGCCATCAAATAGATCGTTTCGCTGCTTCAACTTGCTCCCTTTGTCGAAAACCAAGTCAATCGTTAAATCAATTTCTTTTGTTGCTTTTTCAAGAACTTCATGAATTGATTTCGCATCATCATCTGTCAAACACAAAACTAAAGCACGTGGAGAACCTTCTTCTGCTTGAGGCACGAAAGCTTTAATAAAATTTGGGATTGCAGGAATGTATTCTTCGGGCTTTGCTATGCCAATAACAGAAATTCCAGACTTTAATTTTTTTAGTATCTCATGCTCATACGATTCCATAATACTTTTCTCAGCTCTTTAATTTTATATTTTCTTTGTGTCTTTTAGAATCGCGCAGTGTCTTCTTTTCGATGTTTTTTTCAAAAGCAGCAGTTAAATTGATGCCCGTTTGATTTGCCAAGCAGATAAGCACAAATAAAATATCTGCGATTTCATCACCTAAATCTTGAGATTTTTCAGTTGGTTTTTCACTTTGTTCACCATAGCGCCTAGCGACAATTCTTGCAAGTTCGCCAACCTCTTCCATTAAAAGAGCTGTATTTGTTAACTCATTAAAATAACGAACACCAACTTTTTTGATCCATTCATCAACAACTACTTGAGCTTGATTGATCGTAATTTCAGACATGAAATCTTATTTTAATTTTGAAATAAAGGTAAGGAAATAAGAGCGAAGAACGAGTAATAAATCCAGAATAAAAAAGGTGAGAAGATAAATTAAATAAGACCTTCCATTATCCATTTCTTTTTTCGAAATTTGCTAAGAACTAAAAGATGGAAAAACTTCAAAATTTTATTGACGGGAAGTATATCTCACCTAAAAATGAAAGCTACTTGGATAATTATGAGCCAGGAACAGGAAAAGTATATTCCTTGATTCCGGATTCTGATTCTGAAGATGTTGAATTAGCTGTAAAAGCAGCAGAAAAAGCATTTCCAATATGGTCAAATATGTCACTTGAAGAACGCAGTAAAATACTTGTGAAAATCTCTGAGGGAATTGAAAAAAGAATGGATGAATTTGTTGCCGCAGAGAGTCGAGATAATGGCAAACCATTGCATTTAGCTGCACAAGTTGACATTCCACGTTCCGTTTCTAATTTTCATTTTTTTGCGACTGCAATACTCCATTTTGCCTCGGAATCCCATTACATGGAAGGTACAGGAATTAATTACACGACTAGAAAACCGATTGGTCTTGTTGGTTGTATTTCTCCTTGGAATTTGCCTTTATATCTTTTTTCGTGGAAAATTGCTCCCGCTTTAGCTGCAGGGAATTGTGTGCTTGCCAAACCTTCTGAAATAACTCCCTATACTGCTTTTCTTCTTGGAAAAGTAGTACAAGAAGCTGGACTTCCTCCGGGAGTGTTAAATATTATTCATGGTACTGGACCAAAAGCAGGTGATGCAATTGTTAGACACCCAAAAATTAAGGCAATTTCTTTTACCGGGGGAACACAAACAGGAGCATATATTTCACAAGCCACTGCACCGATGTTTAAAAAACTTTCTCTCGAATTAGGTGGCAAGAATGCAAATATAATTTTTGCTGATTGTGATTTTGATGATATGTTGAGTACAACTATTCGGTCTTCTTTTTCAAATCAAGGACAAATCTGTTTGTGCGGCTCACGAATATTTATTGAAAGAGCCGTTTATACAAAATTTAGAGATGCCTTTGTAGCAAAAATTATAAAAACAAAAGTTTCTTATCCTACTGACCCTGAAGCAAAGTTGGGTGCTATTGTTTCTGAATCTCACTTGCAAAAAATACTTTCCTACATAGAATTAGCGAAAGAAGAAGGTGGAACAATCTTAGCAGGCGGAAATCGCGTTAAATTATCTGCTCCTTATGATGAAGGATACTACTTAGAGCCAACAATAATTGAAGGATTAGATTATGCCTGTAGAACAAATCAAGAAGAAATATTTGGCCCTGTCGTTACTATTACTCCTTTTGATTCAGAAGAAGAGGTATTAATGATGGCTAATTCGACAGAATATGGATTAGCCGCAACACTTTGGACCAGCGATTTAAAAAGAGCTCATCGTGTGGCAGATAAACTCCAAACTGGAATTGTTTGGGTTAACGACTGGCTTGTGCGCGATTTAAGAACGCCCTTTGGAGGAGTAAAATCATCTGGCGTTGGGAGAGAAGGCGGTTGGGAAGCGTTGCGATTCTTTACAGAAGCTAAAAATATTTTTATCAAATATTAAAACTAATTTATTAATTTACTTAATTTTTTTGGTTGAGAAAATCGATAACCTCCTGCTATTTTAATACTGTAAAAGTTATGACTGTACTTTAAATTATAGAAAGCCAAAGATTTATTATCAAAATCAGTCAGTACAAACACGAAAAATGATTTACAAGAATATCCACCTGCAAGATGTACATCAAAACGAGGAGC
>RFSL01000150.1 GCA_009923965.1 Flavobacteriia bacterium
CTTGACGGAGACAATAAACTAAACTTATTTGTTGGTCAAGATTTAGGTGGTCTATTTCATTTAGAACACGATGAAAATAGTAATCTTGGAATTTATGCTGAAATTATTCCTACTCAAAATATCGAATGTTTTCCTGTCCCAGCGAATAAAAGTCTAACAATTCGACTTGAATTAATGGGTGATAAATTGTTTGTTTACAATGTGATAGGACAAAAAATTGATGAATTAATGCTAAATCAAGGTACAAATGAACTTGATCTTCAGAATTATTCTAATGGAATATATTTCTTCCAATTTATAAATACTGGAATTACACGAAAAATAAGTGTGAATGCAGATTAAAGAACAAATAGTTCTAATAATTGAATTCCGTCTAGCTCTCCTCTTAAATGATCACCAATCGCAACTGGACCAACTCCAGAAGGCGTTCCTGTAAATATTAAATCACCGGTTTTTAGTGTTACAAATCCGGAAACATAAGCAATTATTTGATTGATGTTGAATATCATATCACTGCTTTTACCATGTTGAACAAGCCTATCGTTTTGATAAAAATTAAAGCTTGTAGAATCAAAATTTAGGGTACTTAAATCAATCCATTTTGAAGCAATAGGCGCACTATTATCAAAGGACTTTGCCATTTCCCAAGGCAAACCCTCTGTTTTACATTTTGTTTGTAAATCACGAGCTGTAAAGTCAATACCTAAGGTGATTTTCGAATAATATTTATGAGCAAATTCTTCTCGGATATTTTTTCCCGCTTTATCAATTTTTACTACAATTTCACATTCAAAATGTAGGTCTTTCGTAAAATTAGGATAGTAAAATTTAGAGCCTGTTAAAAGCGCAACATCGGGTTTCATAAAAAATAGTGGAGAAGTAGGTAGTGGATTGTTTAATTCCTTTGCATGTTCCGCATAGTTTCTCCCGATACAAATTATTTTCATTTTGTATTGAATTTGGACTTAAGGTCATCCAATTTAGATTCCATTGATGTATTTTCTTTTGGAGTATTTGCTTGTTTTATTCGCTCCATTTCTTTTCGAAGACATAGTTTTGTATAACGCGGAAAATCAGCTTCCAGCAGCCATCCATAATAACCAGGTTCAGATTTCATTACACTCTCTATTGTTTTTTCCTTATGTTTCCCAAAATTATAAATCGCCTCACCTTTCTCATTAATCGCTAAACGACCGGCAAAATCTAAGGATTTAAAATTTCCTGCTCTTGAAAAATCAGCTAAATAGGAAACATCATTTTTTAAATCCGGATAGCGTGCTATTTGGGCTAAAAAAACATCGAGTGTAGCTCTTGTATCATATAAAGCATCATGAGCATTCTCAATTGATTTCTGGCAATAAAACTGGTAAGCTGCTGCAAGTGTTCGTTGTTCTTTCTTGTGAAAGATATTTTGAACATCCACAAAATTTCGTTGAGATAAGTCAATTTCAAAATCAGCACGAAGAAATTCTTCCGCCAATAAAGGAATATCATATTTATTTGAGTTGTATCCTGCCAAATCTGAATCTCCAATAAAATCTGCAATTTTTTGAGCTAATTGCTTGAAAGTTGGAGCATTTGCTACTTTTTCATTGCTAATACCATGAATTGCAATGATTTCGTCTGAAATTATAATTTCAGGATTAATCAGTTCATTTAATTCTTCTTGTTCACCGTCAACCGTCAATTTAATAATTGCAATTTGTACAATTCTGTCAGTTGTAATTTGAAGTCCAGTTGCCTCTACATCAAAAAAACAAAGTGGTTTTTTTAAAATTAAATTCATTTATAAGTAATTATAATTAATGAAAAGATAGTCAAGGCTTACTTAAACTTCACGATTTTCGTCAAAAGCTTCGAGGTAATCTGCAACTCTGCGTACGAATTGACCGCCAAGAGCACCATCTACAACTCTGTGATCGTAGGAATGAGATAAAAACATTTTGTGACGGATTCCAATAAAATCTCCTTGAGGTGTTTCAATCACTGCAGGAACCTTTCGAATTGCCCCAAGCGCTAAAATTGCAACTTGCGGTTGGTTGATTATCGGAGTTCCCATTACATTTCCAAATGAACCAACATTTGTAATGGTGTAAGTTCCACCTTGCGTATCATCAGGTTTTAATTTGTTATTCCGAGCGTTATTTGCTAATTCATTAACAGCTTTCGTTAAACCCATTAAATTGAGACGATCTGCATTTTTAATAACTGGAACAATCAAATTCCCCGAAGGTAAAGCAGTTGCCATTCCGATATTAATATCTTTTCGCTTAATGATTGTAGTTCCAGAAATAGAGACATTTACCATCGGAAAATCTTTTATTGCTTTAACAACGGCCTCAATTAAAATAGGAGTGAAGGTGATATTTTCGCCTTCTTTGTCCATAAATGATTTCTTGACTTTATTACGCCATTCCACAATTTTCGTCATATCAGCTTCAACATAGGAAGTTACATGCGGTGCAATATGCGCTGACATTACCATGTGATCAGCAATCATTTTGCGCATGCGGTCCATTTCAATGAGTTCATCCCCTGGATTTGGAAGAACAATAGGTTCTTTAATATTTGTTAAGAAATGACCGCCTATATTTGAAGGGCTTGTGAGATTTGGCGTACTATTATTACTAATAACAGAAGTTCCACGATTAGCGATATAGCTCAACAAATCATTTTTTGTAATGCGAGCATCTTGACCTGAACCTTGAATAGATTCCAATTCAGTTTGACTGATATTTTCTTTTTTAGCAATACTTCTAACAAGAGGCGAAAAGAATTTACCGCTTGAATTACTATGTATTTCAACGATTTCAGAAATAGTAGGCGGCGCAGTAATTTCTACTACAGGGCTATTTTCTTCTTCTTCAAAGACTTCAATTTCTTTTACTGGCTCAATAGATTCAGGACTTACTTCTTTGGTAGATAGAATTTGATCGGTTGAAAGAATTGCAATTACATCGCCAACTTGAGCAACTTGATCTTTTTCGAAAAACCGCTTACTTAAAATCCCTGAAGCTTCAGAAGGTAATTCATTATCAACTTTATCTGTTGCAACTTCAACTAAAGGTTCGTCAATAGCGACTTTGTCTCCAATGTTTTTAAGCCAATTGGTGATTGTTGCTTCTGTTACACTTTCTCCCATTTTGGGAAGACGAACTTCGATTTCTGCCATAAAATTAGTTTACTGTAGTATTCAGCATAGCAAAGTTAGCAAACATCCTTGATATGAGAAAATAAATAGGATTTATTCACCTAGTAATTTCCATTTACGAACGAGCACTTCAAAATCAAAAATAAAAC
>RFSL01000016.1 GCA_009923965.1 Flavobacteriia bacterium
AAGTAAAACAGTTAAGGAAATTGCATATTGGGCTAATTTCAAAAGTGTAAATTTATTTGCAGAGGGATTATTAAATTATATTGGGTTTTCACAAAAAAATGACGGTTCAACAAAGGCAAGTTTAATTGCACTAGAAAAGTTCTGGACTGATAAAATAAATTTCGAAGGATTAGTATTGAAAGATGGCTGTGGTCTTTCCAAGGAAAATGCAATAAGTGCAACTCATTTTTGTGATTTACTAAAGTATTTATATACTTCAAAAAATTATTCTGATTTCAAATCAACTCTTCCTGTTGCTGGGGTTTCAGGAACAATAAAGAATTTATGCAAAGGGCAAGCAGGTGAAGGGAGAATTTTTGCCAAAAGTGGTACAATTTCTAAAGTAAAATCTTATGCTGGATATGTTGTAAGTAATTCAGGAAAAAATCTTGCATTTGCAATTACAGTAAATAATTTTAGCGGGACTAATAGTCAGATAATAACTGAAATAGAAAAGGTGTTAAATGAGTTGGCAAACTACTAAAGTTCTGCTTCAATTATTTCAGCCCAAAAATCGTGTATGCTTTTTCCTTCGCAGGCAAGCATTTTTGGAACAATACTTTCGGAGGAAAATCCAGGAGTTGTATTAACTTCTATCACAAATGCTTCATCTTTTACTACCATAAAGTCAATTCTTGCAATTGAGCGAAGTTGTAGTAATTCGTAAATGTATTTTGAGCGCTCTTTAACTTGTTTTTTTACCTTTTCAGAAACTCGTGCAGGAGTTATTTCTTGTGATTTTCCATTGTATTTTGCATCGTAGTCAAAAAAGTCATTTTCGCTTGCAATTTCTGTAAGTGGTAATGCTATCAAACCTTTTTTTGTTCGGTAGACTCCACAGGTAACCTCAATTCCGTCAAGAAAGGATTCTAAAACAATCGATTTCCCTTCTGCAAATGCGTTTGCTATAGCAGTAGGCAACTCGCCCAATGATTTGACTTTTGAAATCCCATAGCTAGAACCTGAGTCTGATGGTTTAACGAAAAGTGGTAATCCCAATTCTGAACAAATAAAAGAGGCACTAAATTGATCTTCATAGGTCATAAATAATGACTTCGCTACAGGAACATTAAAAGATTTTAAAAACTGATTGCAAAACCATTTATCGAAAGATAGAGCAGAAGCTAAAGGTCCAGAATTTAAGTATGGAATACTATGAAGATCTAAAAACGCCTGAATTTTTCCATTTTCTCCGGGGTTTCCATGGATGTAAACTAAGCCAATATCGATTCTGATATGCGCTTTATTTTCTATAAAACTACAGGTGTTTAAATCAAAAGATACAAGTCCACTGCAAGATTCAACTCGCCATTCATTTGTGTTAACTAAAATTTTGTAAACAATATATTCTTTTGGAAAATGTGTTTTTATAGTTGCAGCACTTTTTAATGAGATTTCGTATTCCGATGAGTAACCACCACAAAATAGACCAATAATTTTCATGCTCAGATTATTTAGAACGAAATTAGAAATTAGATTTACTTTTTTATCTAGGGCATAAAAAAGTTATCAGCAACTTAAGTTTTAAAAGGTAATTTCTGTAATCTTTTTTATTAATCTTTTTAAACAAAATACTATTCATTTTGGTTTATAATTAAGATATTTGCAACATAATTCTTTGAATGAAAGAAGACGAAATTAAGTTAGTTGAGAGGATAAAAAAACCAAAGTGGCTCAGAGTGAAGCTTCCAATAGGTGAAAACTATCGCAAAGTTAGGAGTTTGGTTGATGAACACAAACTTCATACGATTTGTGAAAGTGGAAGTTGTCCAAATATGGGTGAATGTTGGGGAGAAGGAACGGCTACTTTTATGATTTTAGGAAATGTGTGTACCCGCTCATGTGGGTTTTGTGCAGTAAAAACTGGTAAACCTGAGAAAGTTGATGATTATGAGCCTGGAAAGGTTGCAAATAGTGTTAAAATAATGAAAGTAAAACATGCTGTAATTACTTCTGTTGATCGTGATGACTTAAAAGATGGTGGCTCTGAAATTTGGGCCCAAACCGTTCGTGCAATTCGAAAACAATCTCCCGGTACAACTTTAGAAACACTTATTCCAGATTTTGCTGGAAAATGGGAGAATTTACAAGTCATCATTGATGTAGCACCTGAAATAGTATCTCATAACTTAGAAACGGTTCGTCGTCTAACAAAACAGGTGCGAATTCAGGCTAAATATGATCGGAGTTTGGAAGTGCTTTTTCGTTTGAAAAAAGGAGGAATGCATACAAAATCTGGTCTTATGCTCGGATTGGGGGAATCTGAACAAGAGATTATGGAAACTATGCAGGACTTACGAAATGTTGGTGTTGAAGTTTTAACTTTAGGGCAGTATTTACAACCAACTCTTAAACATCTACCAGTTGTCGAATTTATAAGTCCTGAAAAGTTTGCGTATTATAAAATTAAAGGCATAGAAATGGGATTTCGCTATGTTGAAAGTGGACCTTTAGTTCGTTCTTCATATCATGCTGAAAAACATTTATTTTAAATTTAAATCATTAAATCATTATGTTTAAGATGGTAATAATAAAATATATTTAAACAAAAGTTAGAGGATTTTGTATTTATCATTAAATTAGCATCAATTATTAAAAAGAAAATTAATTAAAAAATGAAAAGAAAAAACTTTGTAGTTGTAATTGCGGTTGTTACGTGTATCTCCGCATTTTTTCTTGTTTCTAAATTTAATTTAGTTAACAAAGACGGTCTGTATTCTCAAAAAGATTTAGCTTCTTTAAAGTCACAAAGCGGAGGTGATGAGTCTATTGAATGGCTTAAAGCTCGTTATATTGATGTTACAACAGGTCAAGCAGTTACATCTGAGCGTTTAGCAGAAATTGATAAACAAATTCGTAAATTAACTAAATCCAAATCAATATCATTTATTTCGCAAGGGCCTGATAATATAGGCGGAAGAACTCGTGCAATTCTTGTTAACCGAAACAATAGTAATGAAGTTTGGGCGGGAAGCGTATCTGGCGGATTGTTCTATTCTTGGAATAAAGGAAGCAATTGGTCAAGAGTTGATTCTTATGCAGCTGCTCAAGCAAGTCCAAATATTTCAAGTATGACTCAAACTTCTGATGGAACTATATTTGTAGCAACTGGTTCTAATCAAGAAGGAGGATTTGATGGGAATGGTGTTTGGTATTCTACTGATAATGCTACAACATGGCAAAAAGTTCCTGGAACAACAGAATGTACTGAAATTGAAAGTGCATCTGAATCTTCAGCGCTTCCATATGCATGGATGGCAACTCCTGCGGGCTTAAAAAAATGGAAAGTTGGTGATGCAGGTCTTACGGGTGCTACTGTAACAACTGGAGGATGTAACGCTTTAAAAATATCTTCTGATGGCAATGTAATTGTTGCTGCATTTGGCTCTAACAAAACGTATGTTTCAAATGATGCTGGAGCAACTTTTGCTGATAAATCAGGAAATAGTACAGGTTTAACGACTGTTCCAGTGGGTGCTGGAAGAATAGAATATGCTGTTTCAGCAATAAAAAATTCAAGTAATAATTATTCAATTTATGCTGTAAGAACAAATTCTACACTAATCGGAATGAATGTGTCTCATGACAACGGCCAAACTTGGAGTCAATTTGTGGGTTCTTCTACCGAATCTACTGATTTAAACATTTATAGTACTCAAGGAACGTATAATTCAATTGTTTCTGTTGTACCTAATGATCCAGAACAAATAATGATTGGTGGTCTTGATATTTGGAAGTGGAAACAAACAATCAATAATCCTCCTTCTGGAGGTTTTGAGAAAATAAGTCTTTGGTTTGCAGGACCTTCATCATCAAATTATGTTCATGCTGATAATCATGAAATGAAATGGGACAATAATAATCGTTTGTACATAGGAAATGATGGAGGTATTGGTATTTCACAAGATTATGGTGAAAATTTTTATCCCTCAAACCGTGGATACAATGTAACACAATTCTATGGTATAGCATTTGATAGAGAGGGCTCGGTAATGGGGGGCGCTCAAGATAATGGAACTTTATACAATGATCATTCTAATAATACGTACGAAGAGTTTCGTGAAGTCTTAGGTGGTGATGGTTTTGAATGTGAAATTTCATTTTTTAATCCGAAAGTTATGTTTGGTTCAATTTATTACAATGATTTTTATAGATCAAGTGATAAGGGGCAAAGTTGGAATGCATTTTCTCCCACTTTACCGTCATCTTATCAGCCTGCTGGAACATTTGGTTCCTCACAGCACCCTTTTCATTCCGAATTAATTTTAGCAGAATATTACGATTTGAATTCCGAAGACTCCATCTCGTTTATACCTACAAAAAATTACAATGCAGGATCAACAATTAAAGTGCCAAGTGCTGCTTCTGGAGATTCAATGACTTATGTTACTCCAACCGCATTGTATTTTGATGATACTCTTTTCTACACTTCTACTCTAACATCAAATGGAGTTAATTATGGCTTAAATACTGCAACAAATGAGACTGTAGCAATGGGGACTGATACAGTAATTTACAATGTTTGTTGGGATACTGTAAAAGTTCAGGATCCTTATCAATCATGGTTTCTTTATTATGTAAATGCAAATGGTGGAGAAATTTGGGGTTCTAGAAATGCACTAAGACTTTCTGCAACATCTGGTCAGTGGGTTTGTGTCGCAAGAAATATTGGATCAAGTGGGAATTTTGATATGGAATTCTCTAAAGATTTAAATGAGTTATACATATCAACAAGTTCTGGTGTAACTCGTGTAAAAGGTCTTGGTTCGGTTTATACTTCAGATCCTAATTTCTATCCTAAAGTTAGTTATGTTTTGATTAATGTTTCACCAGCTGGTATTACTAGTTGGTCTAACCAAACCCATGTTCCAACTGCTACAACTGCTGTAAAAATTACAACAACATCTTATCAGGGGATTGCAGTAAACCCAAATGATCCAGCAGATTTAGTTTTATTTGCTGGTTTTGGAGGAACAAATAAAAGGTGTACAAATGCTAATACTGCTCTTAATTCTTCTTCTCTAAATGCAGTTTCGCTTCCAACTATAATCCCTGGAGGAATTGCTTGTTATGATGGTATTATTGATAGAAATGACGAAAATATTCTTGTTGTTGGAACTTCAAGTGGTGTTTTTGTTACCGAAAATGGCGGAGCAACATGGGCGAATGCATCTACTGGATTTGAAGGAACACCTGTTTTTGAAGTACGACAATCTTGGAGGTCATTTGAAGAAGGAAATGGTCGTCCAGGTGAAATATATATTGGAACCCATGGTCGTGGTATTTTTAGTTCTTCCGCTTATTTAGATTTAAATGAAAATAACAATAGCGCAATTAATAACGAGAATTTTAGAACGAAATTAAAAGCCTATCCGAATCCTTCTACTGACAATACAACTTTAAGCTTTGACTTAGCTCAAACTGGTGGAGTTAGCGTTCAGGTTTATTCAATTACAGGAAGGTTGGTTAAGTCAATAAATAATAAGAACATGTTAAAAGGAGATAACACACTTTCTTTAGACTGTGATGACTTACCAAATGGAACTTATATTGTAAAGTTTGTTTCAGGAAAGCAAAATGAAACAGTGAAATTTATTAAAATGTAAATTTAATTATAGTTTTAAAAAGCGACTTCGGTCGCTTTTTTTATGCGTTGGATTTTTCTATTTTCAAGTTAGTAATAACTATGCAATGGCCGTCTGGGTCTTTAATTGTTATTCCATTAACTTGCCAATATGGATTTTTTGCAATTGATATAATGACTTTGTTATTCGTTATTTTGTCTAATATACTATTATATTCAAATTGTGTATCAGGGTAAAAAACTAAAATATCATCTTCGTCAAATTTGTGATCTACCATCTCAATTGTCTGTGTAAATTCAAGATGCCAGCCTAATTTTTTTTTACCTATAAACACCCCGTCGTACCCCGAATGATTTTTAAACTCTCCTAAAAAGTCTAACCCAATTATATTTACATAAAAGTCTACTAATTGTTTGAGTCTATTTGTATGTCTAGCAAGTCTAAATTTCATTTTTCCAACGCATCTACTTTTTTCTGTCGTTGCATTGGGTTTCCTTGAGTTTCTTGTTGTTTGAACAACTGATAGCGACTAGGCAGCACTTTTTTTGGCCAAGTATTATTATCTAAGTCTGTATCTGCTGTTTCTAAAAAAGGATCTAAGCGAAAGGAGATAACCTCTTTATCTAAGATGAAAACTTTACTTACTTTTTCTTCAGATTTCCGCCAGATTTCCGCAGGAATTCGAATTACTTTTTTTGAATCATCACTGAATGTAAACTCCATAATTAGAGGCATTACAAGTCCACCAATATTTGCAAAGGAAACTTCGTAAAAATGCTTATTTGAATTTAATAGCTCTAAATCTTTGGCATCAATTTTCGCCAAAAATGTTTCATATTCTTTTTTATCAAGTGCATCGACAGCATAGATATTTCTTTTTGCGTAGAAATCGTCGATTGTCGTATCTTTTTCATTAATAGTTTCAGAAATACTTGTTTTATTCCTTTCATCACCAATAAAGAGATCTTTATTCTCGTTCTTAGATTTATTGAATTGTTTTTCAACAGTTGGATTTTGAGTATTTAACTGAAAATATTTTACTTCATCAATTGATATATCTACATTGTCTGTTCCATAAAACCATCCTCTCCAAAACCAATCTAAATCAACAGCAGAGGCATCTTCCATTGTCCTAAATAAATCTGCTGGAGTTGGATGTTTTAATTTCCATCTTTCACAGTAGGTTTTAAAAGCAAAATCAAATAATTCATGTCCCATTATAGTTTCTCTTAGAATATTTAATGCTGTTGCAGGTTTGCCGTAGGCATTATTTCCAAACTGCAAAATAGATTCTGAGTTCGTCATAATTGGAGAGATTGTTTTCTTATCTCCACGCATGTAATCGGCGATGAGGTAAGCTGGACCTCTTCTTGAAGGATAGCCGCGTTCCCATTCTTGTTCTGTTAAGTATTGCACAAAAGTATTTAATCCTTCATCCATCCAAGACCATTGGCGCTCATCTGAGTTTATTATCATGGGAAAAAAATTATGTCCAACTTCGTGGATAATGACTCCCCACATTCCGTATTTTTCTCCTTCCGAATATGTTCCATCTGATTCTGGTCTTCCGCCGTTAAAACAAATCATGGGATACTCCATTCCAATCCATTTAGAATGCACAGAAATAGCAACAGGGTAGGGATAATCGACGGTATATTTTGAATACGTTTTTATCGTATGTGCTACAAGTTTTGTAGAATACCTTTCCCACAATGGATTTCCTTCTTTAGGATAGTAGGACATACAAAGAATATTTTTGCCGCCAACATTTTGATTTTGTGCATCCCAAATAAACTTTCTGGAACTTGCAAAAGCAAAATCGCGCACATTAGTAGCTTTAAAAATCCAAGTTTTTGTTTTTGAAGATTTTGTTTTTTCTGCTAACTCCGCTTCTGCTTGCGTTACTATTATAACTGGAGAATCTGATTTTCTTGCTTGTGCCAATCGTTTCTTTTCATCAGTATTAAGCAGCGCATCTAAATTTTGACATTCACCTGTAGCTGCAACAACATGATCTGCTGGAACAGTTATTGAAACTTCATAATCTCCAAAGGGAAGTGTAAATTCCCCAGTGCCTAAGAATTGTTTGTTTTGCCAGCCTGTTACATCGTTGTAGACACACATTCTCGGGAAATATTGTGCTATTGTATACAAATAGTTTTTATCTTTTTCAAAATATTCATAACCCGATCTTCCACCAACAGCCATTCTATCATTAATATTATACATCCATTTGATTTGAAAGCTAATACTTGAATTTGGAAGTAATGGCTTGTCTAAATCGATACGAAGCATCGTCTTATTTATAGCATAGCGCATTTGTTGACCAGAAGTTGATTTTACGTAATCAATTTTAAAACCACCATCATAATAGAAGAATTTTTTTCGAATGTCTCCAATGGATTTAAAATTTTCCATTTTTTCGATTTCTATCACTTTTGAATCTGAATTTTCTGCATAGATATTTTGGTCTAGTTGAAGCCATAAATAATCAAGACGATCGGGAGAGTTATTGGTGTAAGTGATAGTTTCAACACCATATAATTTTTGGGTTTCATCATCAATCGTCAAAGCCATTTTATAATCTGCTTTTTGCTGGTAATAATTATGGCCTGGGGCTCCTGCTGCATTGTGAAATTCATTTGGTGTTGGTAATTCCAAATCTAATTGTGCAAATTTTTTCTGAGCACTTACTTTAACTGCAAAAAGTGAAATAATACTAATGTAGAGGACTAGTTTCATGGTTTAATTGTTATTAATTTAGTTTTTTCTTGGATTAGAAAATCAAAGGTTTCTTTATTATCACGTTGAATAATAGTTAATTTATTTTGTTGCTCTTTGTATTTTTCCATAAAAAGGTCATATTCAACGAGTATTTCTTCGGAATTTTTAAATGGCTGAGTTTTAAAATAAAAACGAGTAAGTCCGTTCATTTCACTTTCATATCCTTCAAGTTGAATTTGAATTTCTTGTCTACCTGCAGAAAATGATAAGCCAGAATTTAAAATCTCACTAATTTCTTTTTTTAAAAGGGAGTCATTCATAGCTTTTGAAATACTTGTTTTTGTATTTTTTTCTTCATTCAATAATTCTTCAAAATCATGACTTGAAAGGGATATAAAACCTTCAAAGCAATTACAAAACTCATTATATTGTATTTCAGCATAGGAAAAATAAAAGGGGTGAGCGCTTAGGTTTAGTGTGAATAGAATTGAAAAGAAAAGAATACTATATTTTTTCATACAATGAATAGTGAGCAAAATTAAGAAATTTTTAATGATTTTTTTACTTCCTAAGTAAGTGGTTTCTCCATTACATAATCATTCATGTAATAACCATTTCCTATCGGAAAATCTTCTTCACTGATAATACAGAAATTATTTTTTAGGTAAAATTGAACAGCTTTATTGGCACGATTTACTTGAAGTATAATTCTTTTTGCGCCTTTATTTTTAGATTGTATTAGCCCAAATTGTAATAATTTAGTTCCAAGTCCATTTTTTTGTTCAGAAGGCAGCACATATATTTTTTGCAATTTAACTGTATTTGGATATTCGTTTGAAAATTCCAATTCAAAAAATCCTACTTCATGGTTATTATGAAATGCACAATAGAATTCATTCCCTTTATCAAAACTTTTTTCTAATGTTTCGATTGAATACATCCAATTGAGCATGTAAGATAATTGTTCTTTAGATAAAATAGTTCCGTATGCTGAAGGCCAGATCTTTTCTGCAAGATTTCGAGTAAGGGAAAGCTCTTTCTTTTGCAAAAGACGAATATCCATTACTGTTTTGTAAATTGTAGTTGTTGTATTTTTCCATCAATCTGAAGACGGATAAAATAGTTTCCGGGAGACAAATCAGAAACATTTAGCTTGCCATTTGTAATCGCTTTATAAATTACTTGTCCATTTAAATTCACGATTTCTCCTTGACTTGGTAATTCATCGATGATCGTAAAATGAAGATCATTAGCAACTGGATTAGGGAAAACAGACCACATTAAGTCATTCACTGGTTCTTCTAAACCAATCGTTTGAAGTGCTAATTTCACTGCAGCATAAGCATTTACTCTTCCAGCGCCCCAACGTGTACTTCCTTCAACGGGAATTATCCCTGTTATATTATCTTGCCGTGCTGTTTCCATAATTATTTCTTTAACTTGCCGCGCTGATAAGTAAGGATTAGCATCTAAAATTAAAGCAGCAACGCCCGCAACCATGGGAGATGACATAGAGGTCCCAGAAAATTTAGCGAAATGGTATGTTCTTCCATTAAAATCGACAGAGCCAGAAGATGTAAATGCAGCATCAGTATAAGATGAAATTGATGAAATAACAGCTACTCCTGGAGCTGAAATATCTGGTTTCATTACACCATCGTATCTTGGCCCTATACTTGAAAAAGAAGCGATTCCACCACCGACTAAAGATCCATTAGAAGCACTGTATTGAGTTGCATATGCTGCAACAGTAATTACGTCATCTGAACAAGCAGGTTCGCTAATACCATTTAAATTATTTCCAGCACTAGTTCCAGACCCAGATGTTGAGAATGGCATGCCCCAATTTCCGACATCATTCGTTAATTCTGTAAGATTCCAATAGTGAACAGTTCCAGTGTCTGCAGTAGATTTTAAAAGGATTTTCAAGGAAGTATTTGTGTTTTTTACACGAAGTCGCATTTGAGGCTTATTGTTTAGCGGATGAACAGCATCAGCAGAAATGTTGTACCAAACTGTATCTAAACCTGCTACTAAAAATGTATCGATATAACTTGGCGTATTGTTTGTAGCATAATAAGGACTTTCTACTAAAACTAGCCCTGCACTGTTTGTGACAATAATGCCATTCGAAAAATTATTTCCAACTTCTCCCCATGAGTGAATACTTTGACCCCACATATTTGCATTTGCATTGTAATCGTAAAAATCAATTTTAGATTTTAAAACATCATTACTAAATGTTTTTTTGAGGTGAAAATTAACATTACCATTATTTCCACCGGAGTTAACAAATATAACTCCTAAGTCAGTATATGCAGTAATAGCTTGACTTAATAGAGAAGTGCCATCTAAAGTTCCAAAGTGATAAATCCCCCAGCTCATATTAATTACTAATCTTTTCCCATCTGCATTTGCTTTTTGATACATCCATTCCCAAGCATCTAATACGGAAGCAACATTAAAGGTAAAAGTCACAAAAAGTAATTTTGACTCAAAAGCTACCCCACGATAAGCTAAACCAGCTCCGCTTCCCGCAGCAATACCAGCAACATGAGTGCCATGAGTGCCATAATTGTAAACATTTGATGTGTCACTTTCAGCCGAAAGTAAGGATTGAGGACTTGCGTATTCTGTTCCATAATTAAATCCATTTGGACTTGGACCACTTGTTTTAAATTGATCCCAAGCAGCAATAATTCTAGATTCAGAAAGAGTTGTATCATAAAACATGGGAGAAGTGTAATCAAATCCCCAGTCAGTAACACCAATATAAACATCTTTCCCAGTATATCCTTGAGGTAAGCCAATTCCTGCATGAACACTGTCTGCGCGAATATCTGTAACTGCTTTATCCAAAAGATTTTCAATTTTTGCAGCAATTTGCATAGATTCTAATCCTGGAAGTGAAGTTATAGTTGCAAGTTGATTTAATGGGACTTTAAGACTTACAACTGAACCGATTGGCTTTCCAACCATTATTCCGAGATCAATTAAATTTTGAGGGTTAAACTGTTGATTTATTTTTCCAAGGAATGAAAAATAAAATTTCTGCTTAATTTTCGTAATTGGATATCTTTCTAATTGCGCTTCGTTTGCCTCCCAATTTTGCTTTGATAGTTTACTTTCAATTAATTTTAAGTCATCACGATCTAGGGCATCAAGTTTCACTTGCGAATAGCTTAAACTTATACTTCTAAGAACTAATAAAAAGAGAATTAATTTTTTCATAGCTATATTGCTTCCTCAAAGATAGCATTTCACTTCTATTTTACGTAGGTGTAAATTTAAGATTCACGATTTTTTTCGCACAAATTACAGTGAATATCTTTTTTTTTGTAATGATTAGTTAGGATTAGTACTTAAAAGTGAAAATCTATTGTTTAAGAATCATTCTTATTTAGTTCGATATTTCAGTCTGTTTACACACAGTATTAAAGCTATTGTGATGCAGCTATTAATCCTTTCAAAATTTCAAAATCTATATCTTCCATTTTATTTATATTAAAGCAACCCCCAGAAGTTTTATGTTTTCCAAGCTTTTGTATTTCTAAGGCATGTTCTTTATGATCTATCATAAGGTATAAAGATAAATATGCTTTACGGGGAGAGAATCCGAAAAGAAACCAATCTACTTCTCTTCCGCTTGTTGGACTTTTGTATCGTTTATTACCAAATCCGATGATAGAAGTCCCCCACATTTTTGCTTCTTTTCCACTTACCTTTTCCATTAGTTCCAAAAGTAGAAAGCTGTCTTTTCGCTTTTGCTCGTTAGAAACTTTATTGATAAAATCAATAACCATATTTTGGTTTAAATTATTTTTTACCAAATTAGGATTGCTGATAAAATCAACAAAATCGTCATCTTTTAACACTTTTTGCCGACTTACATTTTGAATTTTTGCCCACTTTTCACGTAATAAAACCAGATTAATTAATGATTGATGATGTGGCAGGTTGTTTTTATGCAAAATTTTATTGACCAAATGAAAGCAATCGGGATTTTCTATTTCATCAATAAATCTAATCATTTCTTCAAAAAATATATCAAGCAACTGATTTTTTTGCAAATTTTTTTGTAATTTTTCATAAACATTTTGCAAATCAAGCACATCA
>RFSL01000151.1 GCA_009923965.1 Flavobacteriia bacterium
TTAATTGTTTTAAATAGTGAGGGCTTAGTTATTTTAAAAGAACAAGATATTCTCTGGCGTTATGGCTTAAGTTTTATTGTTGCCTTTTTGTCGCTTTTAACAGTTTCTTCTGTTTCAATTTGCTTTTCTGCTTTTGCGGAGAATTCAATAGGTCCGATTGTTTCAACAATGGCAGTTATTATCTTATTTACAATAATTGGCTCAATGGAAGTTTCTGTTTTCCAAAATATTAAGCCCTTTTTGTTTACAACTCATATGGCATCTTGGAGAAGTTTCTTTGAAGATCCTGTGCCGTATTCTAAAATCTTTAATTCTATTATTATACTAGTAGTTCACAATATTTTACTTGTGTCCATTGCAATTATCAAATTCAATAAAAAAGACATCACTTCCTAATGAAAAAACTACTTTTTCTTTCTCTTTTTTTTATTCAAGTTACTTCCTATTCGCAAGATGCAAACCAATTACTAAAAAGGGTAGTTGAAAAAATTACCAGTGTTAAAGATTATTCTGTTGACGCATCAATCAAGACAGATATACCATTCATCAAGATATTACCGGTTAAAGCAAAGATCTATTTCAAGCAAAAAGATAAATTTAAAATTGTTTCTAAAGGCATTGTAATTCTTCCAAAACAGGGATTTACAGATGTTAATACTTTTTTAAGTAAAACAAATTCATACATGGCTGTTGATGGCGGTACAAAAATGATAGGTGAATTGAAAACCTCATTGATTACGGTTATTCCAACAAGTGAAAACAGCGAATTTGTTCTTGCAAAATTGTGGATAGACCCAAAAAATGCAGTGATTATTTCATCTCAAATTACTACCCGATCTAGCGGTACTGTAAATGTCGACTACTTTTACACCTCGGAACTTTCTTTCGGACTTCCAAGTGAATTAATTTTTGAAATTGACATTAAGAAATTTAAAATGCCAAAAAGCGTAGCTGCTGATATCAATAATGACAAACCAAAAGACAAATCAAAAAAGAAAAACGAAAATAAAAAAGGAATTATCACAATTAAATTATCTAATTACATCATAAATAAAGGAATTAATGATGCGATTTTTGAGAAAAAGTGATTTTCAAAAAAAAGCTATTTTTACTAAAATTTAAAAATGGAATTTGACATAGCGATTATTGGTGGTGGAATAGTTGGCGCAGCTACATTTTATCAACTTCAGAAGAAAAATCCAACTTTAAAAATTGCCTTATTCGAAAAGGAAAATATCCTAGCAAAGCACCAAACAGGTCACAATTCTGGTGTGCTTCATTCAGGCTTATATTATAAACCAGGTTCCCTAAAAGCAAAAAATTGCATAGAAGGGAAACGAGAGATGATTGCTTTCGCAAAAGAATATTGCATTGCACACGATATTTGCGGAAAGGTTGTTGTGGCATCGAATCAACAAGAAATAGTTCGCTTGGAAAAAATTCATCAAACTGGTATCGAAAATAAAATTGAGGGGATTGAACGTATTTCTTCAGATCAAGTGAAAGAAATTGAACCTTTTGTTGAATGTCTTTCGGGATTGTGGGTTCCGTCTACAGGAATTATTGATTTTGCTGCAGCAACAAAAAAAATGATTGAATTAGCCCTTGCACTTCAAACTGAAAGTCGCTTGTTTCTTGCTCATGAAGTAATTTCAATTACAAGAAATGAAGATGAGACAACAATACATACAAATAAAGGGGAATTCACCTCAAAATTCATGGTTTTTTGTTCCGGACTGCAAGCAGATAGGATGGCGAAAAAAGATGGGTTAAATTTGAAAGAGAAGATTGTTCCATTTCGAGGTGATTATTATGAATTAGCAGCACAGGCACAGCACAAGGTTAAGAATCTTATTTATCCTGTTCCAGACCCTGCATTTCCATTTTTAGGTGTTCATTTTACAAGAATGGTTGGGGGAGGAGTGGAGTGTGGTCCAAATGCTGTATTTTCCTTTAAAAGAGAGGGTTACAACAAAACAGATTTTTCTTTTAAAGACAGTTTTGACGCACTTTCATACCGTGGAACTTGGAAGTTGTTTCTAGGAAATATATCCTATGGCATCAACGAATACCGTCGTGCTTTTTCAAAAAAAATGTTTTTAAAATCATTACAGCAAATGATTCCATCTTTAACAATGGATGATATTGAACCGGGAAGAGCAGGAGTAAGGGCGCAATTACTTTCCCAAAATGGTGATACTCGAGATGACTTTAGAATTGAGCACCAGGGAAACTCAATTCATGTTTTAAATGCACCTTCACCTGCAGCAACTGCATCGCTAGCAATTGGAAAATATATCGCGCTTGAAGCAGAGAAAAAGTTTGGATTAAAATAGAATGTAAGCTTAATCTTCTGTCAATTGCTTTTGATAAAGCTCCGCATAATAACCTTTGGACTTTAGAAGAGTTTCGTGTGTTCCTTCTTCAATAACTTCTCCCTGATCGATAACAATTATGTAATTTGCATTTCGAATTGTTGATACTCGGTGACTAACAATGATAGTTGTCAAATTTTGCTTCAATTGCCTTAAATTTGATAAAATTATTTCTTCTGTTTCAGTATCAACTGCAGACAAGCAATCGTCTAGTAATAATAAACTAGGATTTCTTAATAAGGCACGTGAAATACTAATACGCTGCTTTTGCCCACCACTGAGATTGACACCGCGCTCTCCTAATAAGGTTTCAAACTTATCTGGAAATTCATCAATATTATGGTAAACGTGCGTTAATTCTGTAACTTTAATCAAGTCCTCACTTGAAACCTCACCATCTTTAACGCCAAATTTTAAATTGTTTGCAATAGTATCAGAAAAAAGAAAAACATCTTGAGGAACGACACCACATTGTTCGCGAAATGCATCCGTATTGATACTCTGAATCGATTTATTGTCAATCAAAACAGATCCTGAAGCTGCATCGAATTGTCGCACTATTAAATCTAAAATAGTTGATTTTCCACTTCCTGTTTTTCCAATAATTGCTAAAGTATCTCCTTGTTTTATTTTGAAAGAAAGATTTTTTAGGGCTTGAATACCTGTATTGTCATATGTGAAATTTACATTTTTAAATTCAACTCCTCCTTTAAAGTCAAAATCAGAATGGTTTGTGTTGACAATTGTAGGTTCAGTCTCTAAAAATTCACTTATTCTCTTTTGCGAAGCTGCTGCTCTCTGAATAATTGATGTAACCCAGCCTAAACTTGCAAAAGGCCAAGTTAAATTATTTACAAAGAAAATGAATGCTACAATTCCACCCAATGAAATTTGTTTGTCGTAGGTCATCAATCCACCCAT
>RFSL01000152.1 GCA_009923965.1 Flavobacteriia bacterium
GCTTTAAAAGTAGGTAAATAGATATTAATCAAAACTTCCCAAACGGGTTAATTTCGCCTTTACTCTATCTCCAATTTTAACATCAATTTTCGTCCCCAATGGTAAAAAAACATCTATTCTAGAGCCAAATTTAATAAAACCAAACTCCTCTCCTTGCTTTGCTTTATCACCAATTTCTGTATAATAACATATTCTTCGTGCTACAGCTCCAGCAATTTGCCGAAAAAGAACTTCAGTTCCATTTTTATGTTCAACGACAATTGTTGTTCTTTCATTTTCCGTACTACTTTTCGGATGCCACGCAACCAAGAATAATCCTGGATGATATTTCACATATTTTGTAATTCCACTGATTGGGAAATAATTTGCATGTACGTTCAATGGCGACATAAAAATTGAAATCTGAATGCGCTTTCCTTTGAAATATTCTGCCTCCTCGGTTTCTTCAATAACCACAACTTTTCCGTCTGCTGGACAAACAATGTCCATTTCCCCAAATTCACAAGTACGATTAGGAATTCGAAAAAATTGAACAATTAAGTAAAGAAGAATAAGAAGTACTGCTTCTATTAGTACATGAAAAATAAATTGTTCTGCACAGTAAAAGCACCAAAAATTTAAAAAAGATAAAATTAGTACTATTATTAAAGTAGTTAAAATTATCCCAAATCCTTCGCGGTGTAGTTTCATAGTTTTAATTTACCAGTATAAATATAACATTGCCCATGAATAGAAAAAAGGGATTGCAAATAATGCAGCATCAAAGCGATCGAGTATTCCTCCATGACCAGGTAAAATTGTGCCAGAATCCTTAATATTTAAGCTTCTTTTAAAAAGAGATTCTAACAAGTCGCCATAAATAGAACACGGAGCAATAATTAAAGCGGATACAATCCAAAATAATTCCTCCCCTTTATTGATGTAAGCTCCAATTAGATAACCTAAAATAAGTGTAAATAATATTCCTCCAATAGCACCTTCCCAAGTTTTATTTGGTGAAATTCGTTCGAACAACTTTCTTTTTCCAAGTACGCGACCGATGCAATAGGCAAAACAATCATTTGTCCAAATAAGTAAGAACATTCCTACAATTAAAGGTAAATATGCTGTATTTCTAAGGTTTAAATCAATGGTTAAATAAAATGGAATTACAATATAAATTATCCCAAAGACTAAAACAGAGATATTGACAATAGGGTTTTCTTGCTTTTTCCATAATTCATTGAGAATTAAAGTAAAAAATAATGGAAATAAGATTGACACAGAAATCACCGGTAAAATCTCTAAACTTACGCCAACCAATAAACAGAAAATAAATACTCCAATAAAGACACCGATTTCTTTACTGACTCTTATAATTGGGTGTTTATCAAACAAACGATAGAATTCAATTAATCCAAGTAGCATGAGAAGTGAAAATATAGCAATTTGAATGTATGGTCCAGATAGAATTGAACCAATAATAACTATTACAAATAATAATCCTGTGATACTTCGAGTTGCTAAGTTACCCATTGACATCTGTAATCAATTTTAGTGCTTCAGTTTTAAAATCCGAAGTTACATATATTTCATAACTTCCAAAATTGTTGAAAGATGAATCCATCGTATTTCTAAATTGAAAAGGAATTTCGAGCTCTGTTAGCATTGACTTAATTTGTTCAAAGTTGAAAAAGTTAGTTGTGTCTAGCACTCGGATTAATTCCATAATTGAGATTTTTAAGCTTTTCCTTTAGGAATACTATCTTTTTTCTCGTTGTTAGTCAGAGTTTTTTCAGACTTTACTGGAGTTTTCCGTTGCTTTTTTTCTTTTATCGGAGTTTCCTTAATTTCCACAAGCTCTGCAATTTCCCATTCCCGTTTCCCAAAAATACTTTCTAGATCCTCTTTAAAAATAACTTCTGTTTCTAAAAGTTTTTCTGCAAGTGCACTTAACTTATCTTTGTTGTCAGTAAGTATTTTTAAAGCTCGTTTATACTGAAATTCAATCATTTTACTTGCTTCTTCATCAATCACCCTCGCCAAATCATCGGAATATGGTTTTGTAAATGAATCGCGTCCTTGAGAATCATAGAAAGAAACATTTCCAATTCGCTCATTTAAGCCATAAATTGAAACCATTGCATAAGCTTGTTTTGTAACTTTCTCCAAATCACTTAATGCACCTGTGCTAATTCTACCAAAAATTAATTGTTCTGCTGCTCTGCCTCCCAATGCTGAACACATTTCGTCTAAAATCTGCTCTGTGGTTGTAATACTTCTTTCTTCAGGTAAATACCATGCTGCACCCAATGATTGCCCACGTGGCACTATTGTAACTTTCACTAATGGATGTGCATATTCCAATAACCATGAAATAGTTGCATGTCCAGCTTCATGATAAGCAATAGTTTTTTTCTCATCTTTTGTGATGATTTTATTTTTCTTCTCTAATCCACCAATAATTCTATCAACAGCATCTAAAAAATCTTGTTTTTCAACTTGCTTTTTATTTTTTCTTGCAGCAATTAATGCAGCTTCGTTACACATGTTTGCAATATCAGCTCCAGAAAATCCAGGTGTCTGCTTAGCAAGAAAATCTACAACAATGTCTTTTCCTAATTTCAAGGGTTTTAAGTGTACTTGAAAAATTTCTTTTCGCTCATTTAAATCGGGCATGTCAACATAAATTTGTCGGTCAAAACGTCCAGCGCGCATAAGAGCACTATCCAAGACATCCGATCTATTTGTTGCTGCTAATATTATAACTCCAGAATTTGTTCCAAAACCGTCCATTTCTGTGAGCAATTGATTTAAGGTATTTTCACGTTCATCATTAGAATTAAATCCGTTGTTTTTACCTCTAGCTCTTCCGATGGCATCTATTTCATCAATAAAAATAATCGCAGGTGCTTTTTCTTTTGCTTGCTTGAATAAATCCCTAACACGTGACGCACCAACACCTACAAACATTTCCACAAAATCAGATCCTGAAAGTGAAAAAAATGGAACTTTAGCTTCCCCAGCTACAGCCTTAGCTAGTAAGGTTTTACCTGTTCCTGGAGGCCCTACAAGTAATGCTCCCTTTGGAATTTTTGCGCCTAATTCAGTATATTTTTTTGGGTTTTTTAAAAACTCTACAATTTCTACAATTTCTTCTTTTGCGCCAGCTAATCCTGCTACATCAGCAAAAGTGATATTTGTTGATTTCCCTTTGTCATATACTTGTGCACGAGATTTACCAATGTTAAAAATCTGGCTCCCGCCACCGCCACCACCACCGCCTGACAT
>RFSL01000153.1 GCA_009923965.1 Flavobacteriia bacterium
AATAAGACTTTGTGTAAAATGATGCATCATCACACGAAAAAAGAAAAGTTACTAAAACAACAAATAAAAGACTACGCATTGTTTTCTTTTGAAGAATTATTTAGCTTATTCTTGGACGGATTTCTTGGGAATTTCTGATTTCTATTTTGGTTTGAATTTGGTTTTTTCTTGAAATTTTTCTCAAAGCGTGTCAAGCTATCCTGACCAACAACATTCGAATAACCTAATTCTACAATTTTTTCGATTTTAACAAATTCTAATAAATCCTTAGGGCTTACTCCCTCTTTGTTCAATTTGATAATTTCTTTTACTCTTTCTGGACTCAAAGCGATTAATCCTGTTTCTCCTCGATATCCATACCACAATAAGCGTTTAAAAACATCTGTTTTAAAATGAAATGCTTCGCCTTTTTCTGTTTGTAATTTAGTTTCTGTTTTAGGAAATGATTTTATTGCATCTAAGTACATGTCTAACTCATAATTAAGGCAGCATTTTAATTTTCCGCATTGCCCTGCTAATTTTTGAGGATTCAATGATAACTGCTGGTAACGAGCTGCTGAAGTAGAAACGGAACGAAAATCAGTAAGCCATGTAGTACAACATAATTCTCTTCCACACGAGCCAATTCCACCTAATCGAGCAGCTTCTTGTCGAGATCCAATCTGTCGCATTTCAATGCGCACTTTAAATTCGTCAGCCATATCTTTTATTAACTGACGAAAATCAATTCTTCCTTCTGCAGTATAATAAAATGTTGCTTTAGTTAAATCTCCTTGGTATTCTACATCAGAAATTTTCATTTGCATTTTTAAATTCAATGCAAGAGTTCGTGACTTATACATTAAATCTTTTTCCAAAGATCGGCCTTTAATCCATAAATCTATTTCTGTCTGATTAGCAATTCTTAGTATTTTTCGAATATCAAAAGGCTTTAAATTTGGCTCCTTTTTTAGCACTTGAATTCTTGCTAGTTCTCCAACAACAGAAACAACACCAATATCATATCCAGGTGAAGATTCAACAACAACAATATCACCAGCATGCAAGCTTAAATTAGAAGTATTTCTATGAAAGTTTTTTCTTGAATTTTTAAATCTAACTTCTACGATATCGTATGCTTGTTGACCCGCAGGTAAAGCAATGTTGGCAAGCCAGTCATATACTTCTAATTTATTGCATCCTCCACTACTACAATTGCCATTGTTTTTACATCCTCTTGGAGTTCCACCACTACTAGTACCGCACGACTCACATCCCATTTTTTGAAATAATTTAAGTGTAAAGTTACAAAAAATTCATACAGAAAATTGAACTGTTATGCCTGATGAATAAATCGCATAACCTGAAAACAAAGTTGCGTAAATAAAATTTTAGAGTTGGCATTCCTTTCTAAATGATAGTAAGCATCATCGAAAGTGCTTATAAATTCTCGGATATTGTTGCCGGAGATAAAAGGTGCAAATTTTACAAGAAATGCCTCTTCTTCTTGAGATACTCGCATCATGCTCTCACCAATATAATTACTTATATTACTTTGACGAAACATGTGTAGGGCATAAACGAGAAATAATTTCTGAGTTTCTTTTCCCTCAAGAGATATTTTTTCAGCCCAATCCATCATTGCGATTACATCTTTTTTATAACATACTCGCATTAAAATCATGAATAAATCAACGTAAATAGAGTGATTTACTGAAGTTTCCATAAATTCTTTTGCAAGCAATAAATTGCCCTCTGCAAATGATGCAATAGAATCTGCTTGAACTGAAGTTAATTGATTTTTTTCTTGCAAGTATAAACTCAATAATGCTAACTCAATTTTTGGAACACGAATTTTCTGTGTGCGCGATTGAATTGTGAGCAGCAAATTATCTGGCTTATCTGAAACCAAGAGAAATAAAGTTTTGGCAGGTGGCTCCTCTATAATTTTCAAGAGTTTATTTGAACAAGCTGTATTCATTTCTTCAGGATTCCAAATCACCATAATTTTATAACCTCCTTCAAAAGATTTTAAACTTAATTTTCTAAGAATTTCTTTACTCTCATCGACTCGAATTACTGCATTGCGTTCCTTTACATCTATTTTTTTTGTCCAGTGAATTAAATTAAAATAAGGCTCTGAACTAATCTGCTCCCGCCAATCATCAATAAAATCATCAGAAATTGAAGGTTTCCCAGATTTATCATTCGGGACAATTGGAAATACAAAATGCAAATCTGGGTGCTGAAGTTTTTCTACTTTTTGGCAGGATGCGCATTCTCCGCAACTATCATCTGTTTGTTTTTGCTCGCAAAATAAAAATTGAGTATACGCTAAAGCAAGTGGGAGTGTACCAAAACCAGCTTGTCCACCAAACAATTGCGCATGACTGATTTTATCGGCTAATACTGCGCGAATAAGGTCACTTTTTAGTTTTTGTTGCCCAATTACTTCTTTAAATCTCACAGTCAAAATTAAGGGTAATTTACCGAAGAAAGAGATAAAATAAAATTGATGATTAAATTATTTTTTGATGTTTTTTACTCTACTCCATGCACTAAAAGCACAATTTCGCCTCTTGGGTCTGTTTCCTTGAAATATGCAATTTGTTCCGACAAAGTTCCTCTATGATATGTCTCAAACATTTTTGATAATTCCCGAACCACACAAATTTGTCGTGATTCAGAAAAAAAAGGAAGCATTTGTTCCAATGTTTTTAATAATCTATGTGGCGATTCATAAAATATTATCGTTCGATCTTCCGTGCTCAATTCTTTTAATCTCGTTTGACGGCCTTTTTTATGTGGGAGAAATCCTTCAAAAATAAATTTATCGCAGGGAAAACCGCTCCCAACAATTGCCGGAATTAAAGCGCTCGGACCAGGTAGGCATTCAATTGAAATATTTTTTTGAAGACAGGCCCTAACTAATAAAAATCCAGGGTCAGAAATCGCTGGAGTCCCGGCATCTGAAACTAAAACCGCGAGTTCAGATTCTTCAACAATTTGAACGCTTTTTTCCAAAAATCGATGCTCATTGTGTGCATGAAATGAAATTACTTTTTGCTGAATACCTAAGTGCTTGAGTAATTTTTGAGTAACTCTCGTGTCTTCCGCAAAAATAATATCTGCCTCCTTTAAGTACCGAATAGCACGAAGTGTAATATCTTCTAAATTTCCGATAGGAGTTGGAACCAATGCTAATTTTGCCATTTGTCTTGTTTATTAAACAGTGTTTGAATTAGGAAAAAACATTTCGGAC
>RFSL01000154.1 GCA_009923965.1 Flavobacteriia bacterium
TTCAAATATAGGATTCCATTTTTTAGTTTGTTGTTGCGTTCTTTTTTTATCTTATTTCTGACATAATTTATAAAAATAGGCATTTGCGTAACTGCTCTACTTATTACAAAATCAAAATTACCTTTTACATCTTCAGCCCTCAAATGTAAGCCCGTAACGTTTTTTAAACCGAGAGCGGCACAAACTTCATTTACAACTTTTATCTTCTTGCCAATTGAATCAACTAAGGTAAACTGCACATCTGGAAACATAATAGCCATTGGAATACCTGGGAATCCACCACCTGTTCCAACATCAAGAATTTCTGAAGCTTTTTGAAAGCGAATTATTTTTGCGATGCCCAATGAATGCAAGACATGTCGTTCGTAAAAATTTTCCGTGTCTTTTCGTGAAATCACATTAATTTGTTGATTCCATTCTTCGTAAAGGTCTTTTAATCTTTCGAATTGTTGAACCTGTTCTTGTGATAAATTTGGGAAATAGTGAAGTATTTCTTTCACTTTTTAAATGGTCTCTTTTGTCTTATCAAGCATGGAAGCAAGGAAATCGCGGGCCCGAAACAATTGCGCTTTTACGGTGCCCAAAGGAAGATTCATTTCTTCCGCAATTTCTTCATAGCTCATTTCCTCAAAATATCTTTTTTCCACAAGCTCGCGGTATTTTGGTTTAAGTTTGCTTACAAGCAAGCGCATGTGATCTATTCTTTGTCCTTGAATAATTGTTTCTTCGGGATTTAAACCGGTAGAACGCGCATCAATTTGTATAGATTCACCATCACTATTGCTGAATCCAGAATCCATAGAAGTAACTTGAATTCTTTTTTTTCGAATAAAATCAATGCTATTATTTGAGGCAATTTTAAAAAGCCAGGTGCTAAAAGCAAAACTTGGTGAATATTGCTCAAGTCGGTTAAATGCTTTTCCAAATGCTTCAATCGTTAAATCGTCTGCATCGTCTGTATTTTTTACCATTTTGAGCATCGTAAAATAAATTGAATCACGGTAACGATCCATCAGTTCTGCATAGGCTGCTTGCTTTCCTTTTTTTGCTTCTTCAACAAGAACTAAATCTTGTTTTGCTTTATCGGATAAATGTTCGAATTCTACCATTTATAAAACTTTTGACGCTCAGTCACATAATAAATTATCGGCATAAGAATAGCATATAAAAGATCCCAAAAGGGCAAAAATTTTATAAAATTATTTTCTTTCAGTTTCATCATGCATCTCCCTTGTATAAGCCATTTGTACGCCATTACAATTATAAAAATTGCGATGGATAAATTTCTAAAATCAGTACTAAAAAGCAAAGGAACAAACAAAAACCACATTAAAATCACTGAAATAGGATAAATTCCTAACAAACTTTTCTTAATAAGCCTATGTCTGTTAGAAGTGGCATAAAGTTTTGCTTTTTGAGCCATCCATGTTGACCAAGTACTTGGAGCTGGAGAATAGCAGTAGGTTTCAGGGTCAATTTCTACAGAATAATTTGATTTTTTGGCAGCTTCTTGAATAAATAAGTCATCATCACCTGAAGGTATTGCATAATGCGATTTAAAACCATTGACTGAATGAAAAACTTTTTTGGTATAAGCTAAATTTCTACCTACTGCCATGTAAGGCAATTTAGCCAGCGCCATAGAAAAATAATTTATCCCAACCCAAGCTGTATCAAAACGAATTAAATTATTAAGAAATCCTTTACCCTTTATATATGGAGCATAACCAATAATAATTTCATTTTTGGAAGAAAATTGATTTGACATTTTACTAATCCATTGATTACTTTTAGGTTTACAATCAGCATCTGTAAGTAAAAAATGCTCGTATTTTGCTGCTTTAATGGCAAGTGTAATTGGCAATTTTTTTCCCGGTCTAAGGTGCTTATTTTTTTCTAATTCAACAACCCGAAGATTTTTAAATTGCTGTTGAAAAGCGGTTAATAACCAACCACTTTCGTCTATTGATTGATTATTTACCACAATTACTTCAAATTCTGGGTAATCTTGTTCTAAAATTGAAGGCAAGTTTTCATATAAATTATCTGAGTCATTTCGTGCTGCAATGATTATGCTTACGGGGACAGCTTTTTCTGTTTGCATGTATTCACGCTTTTTATAAAAAGATAAGCGCCCATGAATTATGCTTGTAAATAAAAATTGAATTGTCGCAGCAAGAGTAAAAACGACAAAAATTAGTGGAAAGAAGGTGTTAAAAAAATCAGAAATGTTGGACATTGTTAAAACTTGAGTACAAAGATGCCTTGCGAAATCAAATACCTGTATCTTTACTCAAAGTTTTTTTCAACATATTTATGCACTTTGAATTAATAAGTCACGATAAATCATCTAAAGCTAGAGCCGGATTATTACATACAGACCACGGTATAATTGAGACTCCAATCTTCATGCCTGTTGGAACAGGAGGTTCTGTGAAAGGAGTTCATCAAAAGGAATTAAGCGAAGACATTCAAGCTCAAATCATTCTTGGGAACACTTACCATTTATTTTTAAGACCTGGAACAGAAATAATAGAAAAAGCAGGAGGTTTGCATAAGTTTATTTCTTGGGATCGTCCGATGCTAACAGATAGTGGCGGCTACCAAGTTTATTCATTGTCAGGTTCCAGAAAAATAAATGAAGAGGGCGTAAAATTTCAATCTCATATCGATGGCTCTTATCATTTTTTTACCCCTGAACGGGCAATAGAAATTCAACGATCTATAGGAGCAGATATAATAATGGCTTTTGATGAATGCACGCCTTATCCTTGTGATTATAATTACGCAAAAAAATCTATGCAAATGACACACCGTTGGCTGCATCGTTGTTTTGAGGCATTTAACGCCACTGAATCAAAGTACGGATATAATCAAAGTCTTTTCCCAATCGTTCAAGGAAGCACATACAAAGATTTACGAACTGAATCAGCCGAGACAATTGCATCTTTTGGTGCAGACGGCAATGCGATTGGTGGCTTATCCGTTGGGGAACCAGAAGATGAATTATATGAAATGACAGAACATGTCTGCGCCATATTACCCTCCGATAAACCACGCTATTTAATGGGAGTAGGCACACCAAAAAATTTATTGGAATGCATTGCTTTGGGAATCGATATGTTTGATTGTGTCATGCCAAGTCGTAATGCGCGACATGGAATGTTATTTACAGAAAATG
>RFSL01000155.1 GCA_009923965.1 Flavobacteriia bacterium
TCTGCCCAAGCTGTTTCTTCTCCTGAAGAAATCAAGAAAAATCTTATTTTGCAATTAACAGCACCAGTAAAATGGACCCAAATAATGGAAAATATGCTTAAAGATGGTTGCTCAGAGGTAATAGAAGTTGGTCCAGGAAAAGTACTTCAAGGATTATTTAAAAAAGTCAATAGGGATATTCCTACTCAGAGCGCAGAGTTCATTTAGCCTTTTTAAATTAAATCTAACTTTTCTGAATAAGTCACTATTTATTTTTCTTTAGAACAAATTTATTAATTAAGATAACGAGTGCTGCTTGCGCAACAAAAATCAAGGTGATAGGAGGCATAAAATAGGGCCAATTAGTTGGAATAAACCATCCATTTGCTCCAATTGAAGTTACATGAAGGATATTTAAATAGATTCCAAAGCGTCCAAAGCGATATAAATGCTGCAGAGTTTCTCTTTTTTGGAGGGAAGCGTAAAGTGGTAAGCTAAATAAAAGCAGCGAGCTAAGACCTAGAAAAATTGTTGTGTATCCGTCATAATTTAATTCTGAATTATTATAAAATTTTGGGTATAACTCAGGATTTAAAATCAGTAAAATCAACAAAATATGTACAAGAGCAAAACAATATCCTGTAGTACCAAGTTGCCGCCTTTTGAGCTTAAATTTATCAAGCTGATATTGAGGAACCAGTGTTAGTAAAAACAAAGTTCCGGCTGTCCACGCAAGAGCTTTGTTTAAAACAAAAAAAGTTTCTGTAATTCCAATTAATTCTTTACCGAAGTGGTACCTAATAATTGCGTAGCCATAGAAACTAAAAAATAATACTATAATTAATTTCTTCATCTCAGTATAAAATTTCCCATAAAAACAAGCCATGAGCTGGAACAGAAACAGCTGCCTCTTGTCTGTTTTTTGCAGTAAGAATAGTTAGAATTTCTTCTGGCGGAATTTTTCCAGCGCCTACTTCTAAAAGCGTTCCAACTATTGCGCGCACCATATTCCTTAAAAATCGATTAGCGCTAATTTCAAAATAAAGCCCATTTGCATCAGTGTGCCATTTTGCAGAATAAACTGAGCAGATTGTGGTTTTTACATCCGTATGAACTTTCGCAAACGAACAAAAATCTTTTTCTCCTAGCAAGAAATTTGCTGCTTTGTTCATCTGATCAACATCAATTTTTTGTGGAAAATACCAGCTTAACTCTTCTTTAAAAGGATCTTTTTGAGGATGTATATAATAACGGTACGTCCTCTTTTTCGCAGCAAATCTTGCATGTAAGTCACTTTCAACTGACTTCATTTCTTTAATAAAAATACTTTCTGGAAGCATTCTATTGAGCTTGAAAACAAATACTATGGGGTCTTCACTGTTTTCTAAATCGACATGAAAAAAATACTGCTTTGCGTGAACGCCAGCATCTGTTCTTCCGCAACCTATAATACCAATGTCTTTATTAGAATAAAGTTTTGAAAAGCAGCTTTCTATTGTTTCTTGAACACTCACGGAATTAGCTTGGCGTTGCCATCCATGGTAGTTTTTGCCGTTGTAAGATATTTCAAAAAAATAGCGTGTCATAAAGAGACTGCCAAATTACGAAAGTTTCTTTTTAAGGATCAAATTTTAGCCTTCAATCTTTTAAAAATGGGAAATCTAATCCGTTTAAATCAATTTGGAAAATATCGTAATTAAATATTCCCTCATTTTCATTTATTCCTGCCATTACTGCTTTCTTTAAGTATGGGTAAATTTGAAAGTGCGTGTCATCATTGACTGTATTGAAAGTTGCTCCAAGATTAACAGGATTTCCCCAAATACCATTTATATTTTCACAATAATAAACATCATAACCCCCCATTCCAGGAAGAGCATCCGAACTAAAAAATAAAAATCTGCCAGATGCTGTAATGAATGGAGTAGTTTCACGGCCATCAGTATTAATCGTTTTAAGCAGCGGTTTCATTTCCATCCAAACGCCATTTTTTTTCTCAATACAGTAGATATCTGTCAACGATTTTTCTGCATTTCTATCACTTACAAAGTATAAAATTTGAGAAAAATCGCCATTCTCACTAAAAATTGTATCCGAAATTGAGGCAGATCCATCAAAATAGGATGTATTAATATTTTTGTTTTTAAGCACTACAACTTTTTCAAAGAGGAATGCTTCATCAGATGAAACCTCAAAAATTTCAGAGCTTTTTGTTGTTTTTTCTTTTGAAGCGGATGTATTTATTGTCCCCAGTGCATATTTTCCGTCTCGTGAAATATAGTTAAGCGCATCAAATCCTTGGGTATTAATCCCCTCTATTGCTTTCGGAGCTAGAGTCCAATCATTCGTCTGAGTGTCCCATTCAAAGTGATTAATGTCTTCAAAAAAGCGCTGATCATCATAATTTTGATTGCTGCCTGTTGTTTCCGGTGTCCGTGCAGTAAAAAATAAATGCAAACCATCGCCTGCTAGAATTGCACCGTATTCATCATGGATTGAATTTACTTTAGATGAAAATGCACTTCTTTTATTTAGGACACCTTTATCTTTTTGCTCTAATGCAAATTTACATTGCGCTATTAAAATTGGGATTCCAAAATCATTCGCTAATTTATCCCCAAATTTTTCTTTCGCAAGCGTGTAAAAAACTAAAGCAGTATCAAGTATTGCTAAACGATGTTTTATTTTGCCTTGTAAAAAAAATAATTCAGCATTCTTTTCCTCTTTGATAAATAACTGAGCCTTTTTTATGTTTTCATCCGCAGCATAAAAATTATTAAATTCTAATTCTGTTTTAGCTAACAAAAAATACCCTTTCCATGAATTTGGGTCTTTTTGAATTGCGGCTTTAAACTCCATATATGCATCTCCAATTCTTCCTGCGTCAAGTAAATCCTCGCCTTTTTTTATGAATTGTTTGCACTTTAATTGATTTAATTCGTTTGGTTTTTCAGATTGCCCGAGTGAATTATAGGATAGAACTAGAATGCCACAAAGAATAATAAATTTTATTTTCATAATAAGTTCTTTATTGAATACCAAAGTAACTATTTTTCAGTTTATTAATTTATGTCTAGCTTATTTATTATTAAAAACCATAGAATCAATTATA
>RFSL01000156.1 GCA_009923965.1 Flavobacteriia bacterium
TCTCCTTTAAATATTAGTGGGTCAATTACAACTCCATTACCTACTAAATTAATAACATCAGAATGAAAAATACCAGAAGGAATTGTATTTAAAACATGTTTTATCCCTTCAAATTCCAATGTATGTCCTGCATTAGGTCCTCCTTGAAATCGAGCAATAATATCATATTTTGGCGTTAAGACATCTACAATTTTTCCTTTTCCTTCATCGCCCCACTGAAGGCCTAATAATACATCTACTTTCATGCTCAATTCTTAAAATAATTTTCTGCTGCAGCTAAAGAATCTACTATTGAAAAAACTTCCTGCATTTTAGTAATTTCAAATAATCTATTTAACCCATTATTCGGACTTAGCAATACAACATCTCCTTGATTAATTCGAGCTTTTGTTAAGGTTTTGACCATAAATGCTATTCCACTAGAATTGGTATGTGTAAGTTGGCTTAAGTCAAATACAATGTTCCAATTTTTAGTAGATGATAAAACCTCTTTTGCAATTGTTAAATCAGCTTCTGAAAGAATTTTACCTTCAAAACTAAAAATGATTAGAACACCACTTTTTTTTGCTGTAAATACGGCACTCATTTTATTGTTTTTTTTTCTTTTACACCATAAAAATAGAGTGAATGATGTTGAATTTTTAGACCGAACAGTTCTTCAACTGTCTCTTTTATTTGTTGTATGCGAGGATCACAAAATTCAAAAACTTCTCCAGAATCTGTACAAATTACATGGTCATGTTGCTTTGACCCATGTGATTTTTCAAATTGGGCTAAATTTTTTCCAAATTGATGTTTTCTAACAAGATTGCAGGCCAATAATAAATCAATTGTATTATACAAAGTTGCCCTAGAAACTCGATAATTGTGATTTTTCATTTTAATATACAATGACTCAATATCAAAATGACCCTGATAATTATATATTTCTACGAGTATAGCAAAGCGTTCCGGTGTTTTACGGTGGCTATTTTGCTCGAGATATGCAGCAAAAATATCCTTTACAGTATTTTGTAATTCCTCACTTGTCATTTAACAAAACAAATTTAAGTATTTATTTAGTTTTACTACTTTATGCTTTAAAATCACAAAGCAACTTTATCAACACTTTATGAACGATTAAGCAAAAAAAAAGAGGCCCAAAGACCTCTTTAATTATAGATGATAAAAAAGCTTATTCGCCTTTTTCCATTTTTTCCTTTAATTCAGCAAGTGCATCAAAATCACCTAAAGTAGATTTTTCGGTGTTCTGATTTACTGCTTTCACTGCTTGATCTGTAGATGAAACGGTTGCTTTTTTAGGAGCTTTCGTTGTTTTAGTGGCTGAAGCAGTACTTGAACTTGGCTTATCTTCTCCCTCTTCAAAAGTACGCGTATGCGAAACAACAATTTTCTTAGAGTCTTTATTGAACTCGATTATTTTAAAATCAAGAGTTTCTTCAACTTTAGCATTCTGTCCATCTTCTTTCTTTAGATGTTTTGCAGGGCAAATTCCTTCAACACCATAAGGCAAAGAAACAATTCCTGATTTATCTTTCATTTCGATAATTGTACCGCTATGAATTGACCCATCAGAGAAAGTAGATTCAAAAATATCCCATGGATTTTCTTCTAGTTGCTTATGACCTAGAGAAATTCTTCTATTTTCACGATCTATTTCTAAAACAATCACATCCATTCCCTCTCCAACTTTACAGAACTCAGAAGGATGTTTGATTTTCTTTTGCCATGATAAGTCTGAAATATGAATCAAGCCATCTACTCCTTCTTCTAATTCTACAAATACTCCAAAGTTTGTAAAATTTCGAACTTTTGCAGAATGTTTAGAGGCAACAGCATATTTTGTTTCAATATCATTCCATGGATCTGGCATAGATTGCTTAATACCCAATGACATTTTTCGGTCTTCGCGGTCTAAGGTCAATATAACTGCTTCAACAGTATCTCCAATACTCATGAAATCTTGTGCAGATCGCAAATGTTGTGACCAACTCATTTCTGAAACATGAATCAAACCTTCAACACCAGTTGATAATTCGATAAATGCACCATAGTCAGCCATTACAACAACTTTTCCACTTACTTTATCGCCTACATTTAAGTTTGTATCTAAAGAATCCCATGGATGGGGCTGTAATTGCTTCAATCCAAGAGCGATGCGTTTTTTGTCATCATCAAAATCTAAGATTACCACATTTATCTTTTGATCTAATTCTAACATCTCTTCTGGATGAGAAACACGACCCCAAGATAAATCTGTAATGTGAATTAAACCATCAACACCTCCTAAATCGATAAATACACCGTAGGAAGTAATATTTTTTACAACACCTTCTAAAACTTGACCTTTTTCAAGACCAGAAATAATTTGTTTTTTCTGTTCTTCTAGTTCAGCTTCTATTAATGCTTTATGAGAAACAACGACATTTCTAAATTCTTCATTGATTTTAACAACCTTGAATTCCATGTTTTTTCCAACGTAAACATCGTAATCACGAATAGGTTTTACATCAATCTGAGATCCTGGTAAAAATGCTTCAATTCCAAATACATCAACGATGAGTCCACCTTTGGTGCGGCATTTAACATATCCAGTAATAATTTCTCCAGTACGTAAAACATCATTTACACGTAACCAAGCACTGTGCATGCGTGCAGTTTTGTGAGAAACGACTAATTGACCAGTCTTGTCTTCACGACATTCAACATAAACGTCTACTAAATCACCGATTTTTAAATCAGCATTATAGCGAAATTCATTTGCTGCAACCACTCCTTCGGATTTATATCCGATGTTAATAATTACTTCTTTTTTTGTGATTAATACAACTGTTCCTTGGATTACTTCTCTCTCGTTGATTGAAGTTAAGGTTTTTTCGTAACGATCAGATAATTCTGAACGTTGGATTTGATTGTAACCGTCTAATTGCAACGCTTCCCAATCAAAATCTGCAGTTCCCTGCGGGTTAATTGTTTCTGCCATTTGGCTTATAAGTTTTGTATTTCATCGCCTCTACACGAATGAAAGTAGGTTAGTAAAAAGGTCTTTTGTAGAGAATTGACCCACAATTAAGGGGTGCAAAGATAGTG
>RFSL01000157.1 GCA_009923965.1 Flavobacteriia bacterium
TGTATTATCTTTTTTACTTTTTCGGCATTTGGCAGTAATTCCGCATCCAAAAGGCTTGCAGCTATGCGAAGAAGGTTTTTTTCTAAGCGGTTAGTTGATAAAGCCTTTTTTGCTTAGGTGCTGTTATAAGCAACCTTTTCTATCTTTCACGCCATTTGCTTTCTAATCCAATAAAATCTTCCAAATGATACACAGAGTCAGAATATGAGAAAAGAACAGTCCGGTCGTCCACAATTGTGTATTTTTTTCTTTTTTCAACTGGCAACTTTTGAATGTCAGGAAAATATTTCAATGGGATAATAATTATACGACCATCTTCAAGTTTCAGCGACATTTTTCCCACGATATCGAAATTTAACTTTTCGATACAAATTTTGGTGTTTTTAAGCGTAGTTGACATTTATTTTAATTTTATAGTGGTTATTTTTTGGCCATTTTTCACCTTATTAAATGAGTCAATAAGTATTATTTGGTTCTTTTTAATCAAACTAATTGCTTGATTTAATTCCTTGTCGTTTAGTGTTCCTGTTTCAGCAATCTTAAATGTCTCTAACCAAATTTTCGCAGAGCGCTGACGAGTTCCTTTTTCTTTAACAATATGCAAATGTGGTGGCTCATTAAGTGCATCGTAGGCGAAAATAAAAAAAGTTAGAAATTTATAAATTGCAATTTTTGGCATACTCAAATATAGAATTAAATTTCAAATTGTCAAGTTTTACTTTAAAGGTTGATTATAATTCGTTAGATTAAAGCAGTTTACGTGTATTGAAGTTAATCAATAAATTAAAAGTTGATGTATTATCTTTTTTACTTTTTCGGCATTTGGCAGTAATTCCTCCTCTAAACTAGAATTTAATGGTATCGCAGGAGTATCAACAGACCCTACAATTTGAATCGGTGCATCCAAGAAATTAAAATTATCTCTTTGTAACCTTCCAGCTAATCCTAAAGCAAAAGAACATTCAATTGATTCTTCAGTTACTATCATTATTTTTCCGTGAGTTTGACACAAAAAATTCATTGCCTCGTGATCCAGAGGATTAATACTTCGTAAATCCAAAATCTCCACTTTACCAGCAAACTTCAAAGAAGCTTCAACTGCCCAGTAAACTCCTCGTCCATAAGTTATTATACCACACGAAGTACCATTTGAGATATTTTCTTTCGTAGCTTCTTGAACGATTCTTGCTTTACCAATTGGAATCACATAATCTTCACTTGGTTCAATCGACATAGCTCCTTCCGTTCCAGCAATTTTTGACCAATACAATCCTTTGTGTTCTAAAATTACAACTGGATTTGGATCGTAAAAAGCAGCTTTTAACAAGCCTTTTAAATCTGCGCCTGTTGAAGGATAAACTACTTTAATTCCACGAATATTGCATAAAATAGATTCTACACTTGAAGAATGATAAGGTCCACCAGAACCGTAAGCGCCAATTGGGACTCGAATTACGCAACTTACTGGCCATTTTCCATTTGAGAGGTAATAAGATCTTGAAACTTCCGTAAATAATTGATTTAATCCTGGCCAAATATAATCGGCAAATTGAACTTCAACAATTGGCTTTAATCCAACTGCAGACATTCCAACCGTTGAACCAATAATAAATGCTTCTTGAATGGGTGTATTAAAAACGCGCAATTCACCAAATGTTTGCCCTAAAGTTGCAGCTTCCCGAAAAACTCCTCCTAAGCGCCCACCAACATCTTGGCCATACAATAAAGCTTCAGGATGTTTCTCTAATATTTCTCTCATGGCAAACAAGGCAGAATCAACCATTACAGTTTTTTTCTTTCCTTTTGGTTCACGTTCACCGCTTTCTTCTAAAATTAATGTTGGAGCAAAAATATAATCTGTTACACTTTCAGGACTTGGATCTTCAGAATTAAGTGCTTTTTCGTATTCTGAATCTACTAATTTTCTTGTCGCAGCTTCAAGATTTATAAATTCAGCTAAACTAAAACCTTTTTTTTCCAGTTCTAATTTTAGTTTCGGATAGGGATCATTCTTTGCAGCTTCATCCAAATCATCGCGATACCATTCTTTTCTGACACCAGAAGTATGATGTCCTAACAAGGGAACTTTTGCATGAATAATGAATGGGCGCCTTTCATTTCGAACGATGTCAAATACTTCTTGAATGGTAGAATAAGATTCAATAAAGTTACCTCCATCTATCGTTCTAACTTCAAGTCCCTTCAATCCTTTTGCATATTCTGAAATATCTTGCGCTCTAGTTTCTTTTGCGGTTGCAGATATATCCCAGCCATTGTCTTGTACGAGAAAAACAATCGGAAATTGTTTCAAAGTTGCCATTTGAAATGCTTCAGAAACTTCTCCTTCAGTGCATGCAGCATCTCCTAAAGAACAGACTACTATTGGTGCTTCTCCTATTTCAGGTTTTGTTAATCCTGTGTTTTCTTGGTACTGAATTCCCATTGCAATTCCAGTAGTCGGAATAGCTTGCATTCCAGTAGCAGAAGATTGATGAATAATTTTTGGCATGTCATCACGGTTCAATGAGGGATGACAATAGTAGGTGCGACCACCAGAAAACGGATCTTCCTTTTTTGCGAAAACCTGCAACATTAATTCGTATGGTGAAATACCAATTCCCAAGAGAATACTATCATCTCTGTAATAAGGAGAGACCCAATCTTGAGGTTTAAGTTGCAGTCCTAGTGCTAATTGAATTGCTTCATGCCCTCGAGATGTCGCGTGAACATATTTTGAAGTAAGCTCTTTATTTTCCTCGTATTTTTCTGCTAAAAATTTTGCAGTACTCATCAATCGAAATGCCTTGATTAAGGTTCCTTTCTCTATAGAATTTGATTTTGATGTATTTATTGTTTCTCCCATAATCTTTTTACAAGTATTCTAAAATAAAAATACAAAGAATAGAACGAACCATAGCAATGAAAAAAAAGCAGTGATTTTAAAAATCGCTAATTGTTTGGTAGAATCTTTCTTTGCGATAAATCCGTAGATTAAGTAAATTAGAACAATAAGGATAAAAATAAGTGGTAGATATATTCGATACATACAATTAATTTTAGCAAAGTTATGCTTATTTCTTGCTATA
>RFSL01000158.1 GCA_009923965.1 Flavobacteriia bacterium
TGAAAAATTAATTTCTTTTGTTGGCGATAGAGCAGGACACGATAAACGCTATGCAATCGATGCTTCTAAATTAGAGCGAGAACTTGGGTGGAAACCATCTATAACTTTTGAAGAAGGGTTGGAAAAAACAGTTGACTGGTACCTTGAAAATCAAGATTGGGTGGAAAAAGTAACGAGTGGCGAATACCAAAAGTACTATCAGAAAATGTATACTGAAAGGTAGATTAGACATTTTTCAATAAAATCCTCATAATAGAATTATATGCAAGTATTGAAAAGCAACTTATCTAAGCGCTTTGGTGAATCAATTCAGCCCTTAAAAAATTCATTTGGTGAATTCCTGTATGTTAAATTAAAGAACGGTTCAAGTATATTGCTCACGACTGGACTTTCGGATTTCAAAATGCCGGTGCATGAAAAACATATCGGTAAAGAATATGCCGAACTTTATTTCTATTTGCCGAGTTATTGGGAACTTGAGGATTCCGAAAACCCAAAATTTTCATGGGTGTTTTCTTGGCTTGAACGACTGAAGAATTATGTAATAAATAATAATACTTGGTTTGGTCATGGACATACAATGCCCTGTGGGAAAGAAATGAATTCTTTATCGGAGAGCATGCTGCAAAATCATTTTATTCTTTCCGATCCAATTGATCTAGAAACCGAGCTAAGCCCAATAATAGAAGAAGAAAAAACAATTCATTTTTTAGCAATTATCCCTATTTTTCCAGATGAAATGGACTTTAAACAAGGAAAAGGGACATTTAAATTAATGGAGAAATTTAGGCAATATAATGTCACAGAAAAATTGGATGATTACAGAAAAACAATTTTGAAAACACGTTGGAATATTATGGGAAGGTGAAAGATATAAAAGCACATTTTGCCCTTCTTTTTGTAAATGTTCTTTACGGAGCAAGTCATGTTCTAGCGAAGGGCGTGATGCCAGAATTTGTTACCCCAAATGTATTTATACTCTTTCGAGTTTTAGGTTCTGTGCTATTATTTTGGCTTCTTATTTCCTTCAGAAAAATGGAAAAAATAAATCCAAAAGACTTCCCTTTGTTTATAGCATGCGGTCTGTTTGGTGTTGCAATCAATCAATTGTTCTTCTTTCATGGCTTAAATTTATCTTCTGCTATAAATTCAGGAATAATAATGGCATTGAATCCCATGATGGTTGTTGTTTTATCTCTTTTCGTCTTGAAAGAGCGCATAACAATCACTCGAATGTGTGGAATCCTTCTCGGCGCTTTAGGAGCGATTTTATTGACATTTAAAGCAGCTTCATTAAAAAACGACTCGTCTTTAGGAGATTTTTTTCTAATTATAAATTGCCTCAGTTACGCGATTTACCTTGTTATCGCAAAACCTTTGATGTCAAAATATAAGCCTTTAACTGTCATTACTTGGGTTTTTACCTTCGGTTTAGTTTTTGTCTTACTTTTCCCACCAACTATTCCAGAATTAGTAACTACAAATTTCTCAGCTTTTTCCCAAAGTGTGATTTTAAAAATAGTGTATGTTATCGTTGGTGTTACTTTTCTAACTTATCTGTTAACGATGTATGGCTTAAAATACCTAAGTCCATCTGTTTCTAGTTCTTATATTTATACTCAACCAATTATGGTTCTGCTTTTTACTTATATTTTTGTTGCATTAAATTGGGCGGATGATTATACTGCATCAATTACTGCTGAAAAACTATTTTACATGCTAATTATTTTTTTAGGCGTATATCTTGCATCTCGAAAGCCTAAAAGAATAAATTAATTAAATTTACTAGTGTTAAAAGCCCCAGAGTGGTTGAAAAATGGCTTACCTGCTCTTGAAAAAGGAAAAAAGTTCGGATATGAAACAGAAGAATAAACTTTTTTTAGTCCTCTTTATTATCTCAATAATTGCAATTTCACTCTTGAGTTTATTGCCTCCAAAATCAGGCCTTGAACTCGGAAAATCCGATAAACTAAATCATTTTTTGGCGTATGCTATTTTAAGTTTGAATTTTGGCTTTATTTCAACTAAGATTCGTTCCTATTTTATAGGAATCCCATTTCTTATTGCTTATGGTTTATTAATAGAATTTTTTCAAGGTTTTGTGCCCGGAAGAGATCCTTCTTTTTATGATGCACTAGCAAATTCTGCAGGTGTTTTTTTAGGGTTTTTTATTTTTTACTTGTTTGGAAGGATTAAAAAATAATTAAGTAATCGCAACAATACCAGTAAAGTATTTCAATGTTAAAAATCAAGAATTCATTCGAAGTGAGAACTATTTAGTGAATATTAGCGAACACTATTTGGCCTTGAATTTCATGGTTTTTGATTAGGATTTTGATTGGTGGTAAGAAAGCGTACACTCAAAAAAATAAATTACTTTTCTGATTTCAGCTACAAAAAACTATTTATCTTTGCATCGTCTCTAAGGGGTGTTCGTTGCTAAAACGGGCTGAGATTATACCCATTGAACCTGTAAGGTAATGCTTGCGCAGGGAAGATGACTGAGCTAATGAATTTATAACTACCAAGAATTAGCCCCTTGTTCTTGTTTAATTTTTTTAAAAATGAAAACAAGATTTATTATCCTTGCCATTTGTTATTTTATTTCTTTAGTATCTTCTGCCCAAGATAATTTATCTGGTTTTGTAAGCGACACTGATAATCATGCATTAGAAGGTGTTAGAGTTACGATTCAGGGAACAACATTCACATCTTTTTCAGATAAAGTCGGGAAATTTGAGTTTAAGAATTTAAAAGCTGGAGCTTGTACATTGCTCTTTGACTTGCCAGGATATTTTTCGATAAATAAAGAAATAAGCGCCTTCCAATTTGCGGAAAACATAGAAGTCAAAATGGCTTCAAGCATTAAAACCTTGGAAGAAGTTCAAGTAATTTCTACACGAAGTATAGAAACTGCGACATCGACTAGCACACTTCAAAATTTAGCTCTTGAAAAGAAAAACTTTGGACAAGATATTCCATTATTATTGGAAGCTACGCCCTCAGTGGTTACAACTTCGGATGCTGGAGCAGGAGTAGGATATACAGGAGTTAGAATTCGTGGTGTTGATGCTTCTC
>RFSL01000159.1 GCA_009923965.1 Flavobacteriia bacterium
AGAATAAAGAGGTGAATAAACTTTTCCATTTTTTACAGATTTAATTCCATTACAGGTAAATTATCATGTTCCACTTTCAACAAATTCATCAATTCATCTTCTTTAATTTTAGGTAATAATTGCTCTAAGCCATCGTAGGGAACAAAGGCTCCTTTAACAAATAAATAAGCCACTTTTTCAGTAGGATGAAGCACCACCATTTTAACCCATTCATTATAGAACCATTCATAAGTTGAAGGATTGATCTGCATAGTTTTCAAAACTACATCTGGAAAATGTTCCACAATTACCATCAATCTCAAAGGGTCGTGAACTTCAATCATTTGATTTGGAAGTCCAGTTCTTAAATCTCCATCAACACCATTTGCAACACCAATTAAACCCATTACATTATGAGGAAGTTTGGTTCCTGCACCCAACATCTGATTATCAACTCTTGAGAAATAATATTCTAAATTGATTCCTCCACAAACGGGAGCCACAGCATTTAAAATTCCCAAAAGATATTTTCCAGTTGGATCAACGGTATAATCGAAAGAATTCAAGAAGGAGCGCCTGTCTAAAAAGATCCCTTTTGTGACAGATCTTCGTCCAACAATACACAAGGAATTGGTAGCATGATTTAGTTCTGGACGAGGTTCAAATAAGGATGCAGATCTTAATTTTACCTTTTTGTGAACTTTATTTAGCGATTTAGAAGAATTAATAACCACAAAACGACGAGATCTTTCTAATGCATTTAAATCTAAGGCTTGCAAATAATATTCTTTATTTTTTACATGTAAAATAGTATTCTCTGCACTTATTATTCCTTCATCAAAATAACTCATTTCATCGCGACAAGTGTCGTGTAATACCCCAACAAATTGAGTAGTATCAGGGATCTCAATTCCACGCTTAACTAATTCTTTACGCACCTCAACATGATTCCCAATAAAACTAATCACCCTCGCATTTACAGAACCCGGCCGCCCGGAACATGCACCGCAATCGTATCCGGCATAATGCGTATTATTTGCACTACTAGAGCCATGACCGACGATATAAATAAGTGGCGCAAAATTCTTATTGAGTCCAATACTCATTAAAAGCCCCTCCAAACGATCTGCCATTTCTACTACAGTAAAACCAATTTGCAATCCATCTGGTGAAATTTCACCTGTTTTATGTTCAATAGTTAAACTTGCTCCAACATCCATATGTCGTGATGATGAAACTGATGCGGCATTTTGAATTGGCCTAAAAATAGAAGCTAATAATTTCAATCCAGACAAAAAACCAAGCGTTTGAGTAACTAAAAATCCCGATATTAATCCTTGCACCCTATTGTTAAAATGCCATTCTTTTTTCCTAGTTGATGGATTTTCAATTTCCTTAATCAAAAATCGAGGAGTAATTGGAGCCGGACAAACTTTTGTATAAAAAGGACTATGCTCTGGCTGAAAATAAAACTCAACGTTAAAATGCCCAGCGGTACCAAAAGTATCAATTGCTGGATGAACTTGTTCAATATATCTTCTCAAGGAGCATTCTCGATCATCAATACAAAAAATTGATTGCAACATAGGTTTTTCATTAGACGTAGTAATAGCTTTTTGAATTAATCCATTTAATACTTCATCATAATATGTTTTCTCATAGGCATCTTGCCAAATAGCACGAACCTGAGATAATTCATTTGGGATAGAAGGAGAAAACAATTCAGATACTTTTTCTTTCATGCGATAACTAATAGGAGACCAAATTTCACCGAAATAAAAATCTAAGGCGTCAATTTCCAATAATAATTCAAAATGAATAAAATCTTGGAAATCAATCCGCTTTCCGTCAAGAAGTGCGTTTTCATTATCAGATAAAACTGAAACCATACCCGACCAACCTGGATGTGCAAATTGTTGATCAAATAGATAATGCTCAAAGAGTTTTTTTTCACCAACTATAAGATTTAACAGTTCTAAAGTTGAAGTCTCCTCATCAAGTAATAATTCACGAGCATGTTTACCTCTAAATAAACTTGAAACACTTGATTTTTCTAATTGCCGAATAGCCGATAAAAACCCATCATTTGAAAAAGGAGAAATCCACGTTGCAATCCCCTGATCTAAATAACTACTTAAAATTCTAAATAGTAGAGGTTGAACCATTGCATCCATATCAATATGAAAAGACTCTTTCCAATGTTTTCGAATATTTTCGATTCGAGGATTTACATTTTCATCATAATCATTGTGCAATACTTTATCCTTAATTTGTAGAGCCTTGTGAAGTGTTAATGAATGGTCAAGTGCTGCACTGGAAATTTTTCCACGCTCAAATAATTGACGATAATCTGCTATTTGCAAGTAGGTTTTATAGCCAAATATTTCATTCGCTCTATTGAGCGCATCATGAAAAGTGCTTTGCTGAAAAGCATGCAATGTATTGTGATGAATAAAATCCTTAAGAGGCGCTTGAACTGGTAAATAATGTTTTAACTTATGTAAAACATCATCCAAATTAAAGGATACTGAATTTTCCAAGGTAACTATTTTAAATTATTAATAATTCTACTCTTTGACTAGGTCAAATTGAACAATTATAATTTAAATCCTGAAATCCTGAAATTGTATAAATAAAGGTAAGTGATTAACAAGTACTAGACTTGTTTTTTTGAAAAATAGTTTATTTAACTTAAGGTAATTAAAGCTACTAATCTTGTTTGAATAAAAGGAAATATATTCTTTAAAAAAATCTACTTTTTCACCGTCAAAACTTTCATATCTAGTCCATCATTTATGTTAAGGGGAATTGGCAAGTTGTTTGAACTTGAAGTAATTTTAGATTTGCAATAGCTATTTTCTGACTTAAAAGAATTTAAATCAAGTGTTAAAAAAGAGGCTGTTGCAGAAAAAAATACACAGAATACTCCTATCAACAAAAAAAATCTATTTAGACTACTTTTTATCACGAAGCAAAATTAATAATAATTCACTTAAAAAAATATTTACGATTTCCATGATACTGGGGAAATAGACAATCAAAAAAATTGATTATTACTAAGTACCCATAGTATGGAAAAAACATTTAAACAACGAT
>RFSL01000160.1 GCA_009923965.1 Flavobacteriia bacterium
ATTCTGAAATGCAGCAATTGTTTTGCCAATTTTATTTACAGGATCTGCTGTAGATATTGATAAACATAAATACCCATAAGAAGGCACAAAGTCTGAAGGAATTTCAATTTGTTTAGTTAATTTCCCTGCATTAAGCTCTGAGAGCAAAATATTTATTTTTAAAGCTTTACCTGGTATTTGGTAGCCTTTTTCATCAACAGCATAAATTTTAATGGCTTTAATTATAGGCGCAAAACTATCAACAAGAGAAAAGCCATTTAAAAATGGATTCAGTGCATCTTCAGTTTTAGAATCTCTAAGTTCAAAATGCAAATGTGGACCGCTTGACGTGCCACTATTTCCAGATAAAGCGATTAATTGTCCTTTGCTAATTGGAATATCTTCTGGATTTAGGGTAATATCTAATTCATTTAGCATTAATTTTTCTTGTATTGGCAAAAAAACATCCAAGATTTCTTTTGCAAATTCTGAACAATGCGCATAAACACTCGTCATTCCATTTGGATGATGAAGGTAAAGAACTTTTCCATACCCTTTTGGAGAAAGTTTAATGCGGGATACAAAACCTTCTAAAACTGCATGAATTGGAATACCCTCAACGCCATTTGTTTGTAAATCAATTCCCATGTGGAAATGATTTGAGCGCAAATCACCAAAACCACTAACGAGTTGCATTGGAATTCCAAGAGGAGGGTGAAATAACTTGTCAATAGTCAAATTTTGACAAAACACCTTGGAGTATAGGCAGATCAAAATAAGAAGATGAATTTTCATTTTCAAATATACTAATTTTAAAAAAATACGCGTTAATTGATTGTTATAAATGAGACATTGTTATCTTTGCACAAAGTCGAATAAAATGACTGAACAGATTCAAAAAGTAATAGATCAAATTCTCAGCAAGAGCATTGCTTTACATAAAATTGCCCTTGAAGAACGCGATAAAAATGGCTTTTTAAATCAAGAAATTGAACGATTAAACAAGTTGCTTGGTGATAAAAACGAAGAATGTTTAGCACTTTCAACTGATTTAGAATTAGTTCGTTCAGCATTGTATTCAGCTGAAAATAAAGTTATTGAAAAACCTGTTCAAACTATTGGAAAAAATGAGCAGGAAATAGATGAATTAGTAAAAGAAATTGAATTCTGTATAGAACAGCTTAAGCAATAAAAAATGGGTGTAATTTCATTAAAAGTTGTAATTGCCGGTAGAACATATCCTTTAAATGTTTCTGAAGAGGAGCAAGGAAAAGTATTGAAAGCTGCCGAGGATATCAACAAGGCCTTCGACTTATTGCGAACAAATTATGCTGTGAAAGATCCTCAAGATTTGTTGGCCATGTCAGCCCTACAATTGCTCTCCAAGAACCAAAGTAGTGCAAAGACAGAAACTGTTACACTTCCTGCAGATTATACTTCCATAGAAAATGCATTGGCGCAACTTGCCAACGACATAGAGGAACTCAATTAACTTTTAATAAGCCCATCTTCTTTCAATAACTATTTATTCATTTATAAAAATAAGTAGTATGGAGATCGTATTAATATTATTGGGTTTGATTGGGGGCGGAGCTGCTACATTTTTTATCCAAAAAACAGCGCTAAAAGCTCAGACAGCTAAAGTTTTAAAGAATGCTGAAATCGAAGCAGAGAATATCCGCAAGGAACGTGCACTGCAAGCAAAGGAAACTTTCTTGAAGCAGAAGGAAGAACATGAAATTTTCATTAAGGACCGAGAAAGAAAATTGCAGTCGAATGAAGACAGAGCTCGTTCTAAGGAAAAAAATATCGACCAAAAATTAGAGGAATTTGAACGAAAAGAACAGGAAATAGAAAAGTTAAAGTCTACCTACGAATCTAAATTTGAGATTTTAGAACTTCGCATGCAAGATGCCGATAAAACACAGCAAAAACGTGTTGAGGAACTTTCTAAGATTAGTAATATGTCTGCTGAAGATGCAAAAAAAATGTTAATGGAAGCATTGACAGATGAGGCGCGAACAGGTGCAATGGCAACCATAAAAGAAATTACCGAAGAAGCAAAATTAAATGCTAATCGAGAAGCACGAAAGATTGTAATTCAATCTATTCAGCGTGTGGCAACTGAACAAGCTATTGAAAATTCTGTAACTGTTTTCAACATTGAATCCGATGAGGTAAAAGGTAGAATTATTGGTCGTGAGGGAAGAAATATTCGTGCAATTGAGGCTGCAACGGGAGTTGAAATAATCGTAGACGATACACCAGAAGCAATTATTTTATCGTGTTTCGATCCAGTAAGAAGAGAAATTGCACGTTTGGCGCTACATCAATTGGTTTCTGATGGTCGAATTCATCCTGCTAGAATTGAGGAGGTTGTTGCAAAAACCCGCAAGCAATTGGATGAGGAAATTGCTGAAACTGGTCGTAGAACGTGTATTGACTTAGAAATTCATGGCTTACACCCAGAATTGATGCGCATGATTGGAAGAATGAAATACCGGTCTTCTTATGGACAAAATCTTTTGCAGCACTCGCGTGAAGTCGCAAATTTATGTGCCATCATGGCGGCAGAGCTTGGACTCAATGTTAAACTAGCAAAGCGCGCTGGTCTTTTACACGATATTGGAAAAGTGCCTGACGAAGAACCAGAATTACCACACGCTATTCTTGGAATGAAAGTAGCAGAAAAATTCGGGGAAAAAGGCGAAGTTTTAAATGCAATTGGTGCTCACCACGATGAAATTGAAATGACAACACTTATTTCTCCTATTGTTCAAGTTTGTGATGCGATTTCTGGCGCACGACCAGGAGCAAGAAGAGAAGTTGTTGAAGCTTACATTAAGCGAATAAAGGATTTAGAAAGTCTTGCTTTGTCGTATGATGGTGTTACGAGTGCTTATGCAATTCAGGCGGGAAGAGAATTAAGAGTTCTTGTTGAGGCAGAAAAAGTAACAGATCAGCGTTCTGAGGAACTTTCTTTTACGATTTCACAACGTATTCAAACTGAAATGACCTATCCAGGACAGGTGAAAGTAACAGTTATCCGAGAAAAAAGATCGATAAGTATTGCT
>RFSL01000017.1 GCA_009923965.1 Flavobacteriia bacterium
CTTGGCTTAACATTTAATAATTTTTCAACCCGTAATTTTTTTAAGAAAAATGCATGGTCGCCCTTGCCAGGAGGAGATGGTCAGCGGCTTAGCTTGCGTGCCCAATCTAACGGCCGGTTTTATCAGAGTTATACAGCTTCCTTTACTGAGCCTTGGTTAGGTGGTAAGAAACCAAATTCTTTATCTTTTTCAATAAATCATACTGCGCTTTCTTCAAATGGTAAACTTCGGTCAGAAGATGGATATGCCGGGTTATCTATTTCTGGAGTTGGATTAGGAATTGGGAAAAGAAATAAATGGCCGGATGATTATTTTTCAACATATATTGAATTAGGATATAAATATTATGATGTAGTTAATGACACGCGCTTCCCGGTTTTTTCAAAAGGGATTGCAAATGATATTTCATTACAATATACAATTCAACGGTCTTCTGTTAGCGCTCCTACCTATCCACAAAGTGGCTCAAATTTTACTTTTTTGTCAAAAGCGACACTTCCATATTCTTCAATAATAGGGAAAGATTATTCTTTGCTTTCCCCACAAGAGAGATATAAATACTTGGAATATTATCGTTTTAAATTTACAGCTGAATGGTTTTTACCTCTGAGTAAGGATAAGAAACTCATTCTGATGTCTCGTTTTGGAATGGGGTATCTAGGAGCATATAATAAAGCAAAAGGGGTGTCTCCATTTGAACGATATTCAATGGGTGGAAGCGGACTTTCTGGAGTTAACCAAATAGGAGGAAGATCAATTCTTGCTTTAAGAGGTTATGAAGATCAATCAATATCTTCTGCTGGCGCAGATCCAATTGCAACAAAATATACCATAGAATTGAGATATCCTATTTCCTTAAATCCTCAAGCTACATTTTTCGCTTTAGCATTTTTAGAAGGGGGCAACACTTACCCTAGTTTTGATAAATTTAACCCTTTTAACGTAAAGCGCACTGCAGGTATTGGAATCAGGGTTTTCTTACCAATGTTTGGAATGCTCGGTTTAGATTATGGATTAGGGTTTGATAAACTTAATACATGGTCTACTGGTTATGGAAGCGCGAGCGATATTTCAATTGGTACAAAAGGATATTATCCGAAATTAAGTTTTTCAATTGGCATGAACTTGGGAGAACTGTAGAAGAATTCAACAATAATTGTTTATCTTCGCCGTTCTTTACAAACTAAAATAAAGTATGTTGAAATACCTTTTCTTTTTGTTTTTTATTCTTGGCGTAAACTTAGTCAATGGACAAGAGTTTGCTTATATCGACTCGGAATATATTTTAAAAAATGTTCCTGAGTATGTTCAAGCAAAAGAAAAATTAGATGGCTTAGCGACAAAATGGACAAAAGAAGTTGAAGATCGCTATGCTGCAATAAAAGCAAAAAAAGCAAATTTTGACCGTGAGGAAGTTCTTCTTCCTGCTGAAGAAAAGGAAAAAAGAAAAAGTGAAATAGACAAACTTGAAAAAGAAACCATTGAACTACAAACACAACATTTTGGTTCAAATGGTGACTATTTTCAAAAACGACAAGAATTAGTAAAGCCAATACAAGATCGTATATTTACTGCAATGAAAAAAATTGCAAAACGGGATAGTTATTCGTTTGTATTTGATAAAGCAAACCAAAGTAATTTGGTATATGCTACAAAGGAATCAGATATCAGCGATGATGTGTTGGAAGAAATGGGAATAAATAAATAAATATGAAATAATATGAAAAACATCTTAATTGCAATCTCTTTAATTATCTCCGCTAGCTCTTTTGCTCAGTCAAAAATCGGGCATGTAAATTCTCAAATTCTATTAGACACCCTTGAATCACGAAAACAAGCTATAAAGGAACTTGATGCTTATAAATTAGAGGGGATGAAAGAACTCCAAGAAATGAATAAAGCATTTGAAGCAGCCTATGTGATTTTTCAGCAAAAAGAGAAAGATCTGTCTCCAGTTCTATTAAAAATGGAACAAGAAAAGTTAGGGAGAAAGCAACAAGAATTAGAGGCACGACAACAAGAATTAGAAAAAGGGCTTCAAATTTACAACGATGAACTTAATAAGCCTATTTTAGATAGAATTACAAAAGCAATAGAAATTGTTGCAGACAGAAAAAAAATAAATTACATAATTGATGAAAGCGCTACTCTTTATTCAAAAGGAGGTATCGACTGCACACTTGAAGTAATGGTAGAATTATTGCGTTTAGATGCTGATTCCATTAAAAACAAATAATTAAATTTTTAATTAATTTAAAGGCAATCTATCGGTTGCCTTTTTTTATTTAGTTTTACTCTATGAAAAACGATTTTCCTATTGGGATTTTTGACTCTGGATATGGTGGTTTAACAGTTCTTTCTGAGATACGAAAATCTTTACCAAATTATGATTTTATCTATTTTGGAGACAACGCAAGAGCGCCATATGGAAATCGGTCTTTTGAATTAGTGTATGATTTCACCTTGGAAGCCGTAAATTATCTTTTTTCTCAAGGTTGCCCATTGGTGATATTAGCGTGCAATACAGCATCAGCAAAAGCCTTGAGAACAATTCAGCAAAAAGACTTAGAAAAAATTGATCCAACAAAACGTGTTTTAGGCGTAATTCGACCAAGCGCTGAAGAAATAGGTTTTCTAACAGGCACTAAACATGTAGGAATTTTAGGGACAATTGGAACAATACAATCTGATTCATATAAGATTGAATTACAAAAGTATGCCCCAGAAATAATTGTATCTCAACACGCTTGTCCCATGTGGGTTCCATTAATTGAAAATGATGTTCACCAAACCTCTGCAGGGAAACTATTTATCGAAGAGGATGTTCGGAAACTCATGCTTATAGATCCCAAAATTGATACTATTATTTTAGCATGTACACATTATCCTATTCTTCAAGAACAAATTCAAAAAATAGTTGGAGAAAAAGTTAAGGTTATTTCACAAGGGCCAATAGTTGCAGAAAAATTAAGTCTTTATTTAGAACGAAACAAAGACATGGAAGCAAGAATTTCTAGAGGAGGAACATGCAGCTACAGAACAACTGAAAACGCGATCATTTTCAATAAGAAAGCTTCTCAGTTTTTAGGAGAGGAAATAAGTGCACAGCAGATTGAATTATAAAATTAAAGGGCTTTCTTTTCTAATTTTTCCATGATTTCAGTTTGCATTTTCTTAAATTCTTCAAGATCTGAAGAATAAAATCGATAGCTTTCTTCAAATTCATTTTTTGTAATACCAGATTTCTTAAACACAAGATTAACATTTGAGTCTAAGGCTTGCTTGTTTGATGCTGGATTTCCAGGTGTTGATTGGTAAAACGTTTCGAGAACTAAAACTTCTTCAATAATATCAATCATTTTATCCTTCTCAATTATAGAGAAAGGTCTTGTTTCTGTATTACAAGACACCAAGGAAATGAATAAAATAGAATAAAAATATTTCATGTCTAAAATTAAAAAAAGATTCTTATAAATCCTTAGAATCTATGATAATCGTTACTGGTCCATCGTTGATAAGTTCAACTTGCATGTTTGCACCAAAGACGCCATTCTCAATTTTTCCGCTAAATGATTTTTTAAGTTGAGATAAGAAATATTCATACAAAGGAATTGCTTGTTCTGGCCTTGCCGAACGAATAAAACTTGGGCGATTTCCTTTTTTTGTGTCTGCAAATAATGTGAATTGACTTACAATAAGCAAGTCGCCAGAGATGTCGGAGACTGAAAGATTCATTTTCCCCTCTTCATCGCCAAAAATTCTCAGATGTATCAACTTTTGAATTAAATAATCAGCATCAAGTTCGGTATCAACATGCTCAATTCCTAGTAAAACAAGAAGTCCTTGTTGTATTTCTCCTACAATTTCTCCGTTTATTTTTACGGATGCTTCTCTTACACGTTGTATTACTATTCTCATGCAAATGTCTTTCTACGATGAGGGTCACTTGGGTCTTCGTACATTAAATCTAAATAACTTTGATAACGAGAAAAGGAAATTTTATCATTTTCTACAGCGTCTTTCACAGCACAATTTGGTTCATTTAAGTGCAGGCAATTGTGAAAACGACAAGCGCCAATTAGATTTCTCATTTCCGGAAAATAGTGTGCCATGTGCTCTTTCTCTAAATCAATTACGCCAAAAGCACGAATTCCAGGGGTGTCAATAATATAACCTCCACTTGCTAAGCTGTGCATTTCTGCAAAAGTAGTGGTGTGTTTTCCTTGCTCGTGCACCTTTGAAATTTCTCCTGTCCGTAGCGTTAAAGTTGGATCCAATGAATTCACCAAGGTTGTCTTTCCCACACCGCTGTTTCCGGAAATCATAACTTGTTTCTCTTTGAGTTCCTTTCGAAGAAAACTTATTTGTGCTTCATTTTCAGCGCAGATTCGATGACAAGTATAGCCTAAACTAGTATAGATTGCTGAAAGCTCAGTAAATAAGCGTTCTTCCTCAGCACCAAATAAGTCGATTTTATTGAATAATAAGGTTGTTGGTATTCTAAAGGCTTCAGCCGAGACTAAAAATCTGTCGATGAACCCAATTTGTGTGACTGGAGATTTTAAGGTCACCAATAAATAAGCATGGTCAACATTTGCCGCAATAATCTGCATTTGCTTACTCAAATTTGTGGATTTCCGTACAATGTAATTCTTGCGAGGAAGAATGGATTGAATTGAATATGATATTTTGGAATCTTGAGAATTTGTGTCAGATGAAGCTGTTAATTCTACACGATCGCCAGCAGCTATAGGATTTGTTGTTTTTAAACCCTCAATTCGCAATTTTCCTCGAATTGTAGCTTTAACAATTTCTCCATTCTCCAAAATAATGTTGTAGATTTTTCCTGTAGATTTTAAAACAAGTCCTTGCATAGCGTGCTACAAATTTATGTTTTATTCTTTTTAATCTATTTATTATTTAGCTGTTCTGTCAAAAATTAGCAATCTTAAACGATATTTTGCGTTAATTCTACTCAAGCCCGTATCTTCGTTGTACATGTTGCGTTTACTTTTAATTTCTTGTTTTTTTATTTTCTACTGTACTTTTTTCACGAACGCGCAAGTATCAAATGAGCGGAGCTACAAGAAATTAGTTGGAGAGGAGATAATCACAATCGATACGCTCGCGATTTATCCAAATAGTTTTATTGTTTTAATTGGCAAGGACACGCTCGATTCAAAAAAATATTCGCTGAGTTTCGGAAGTAATAAATTTCGATTATATGAAACTCAAAAAGATACTTTGATATTTCATTACAAGGTTTTGCCATTCAATTTTCAAAAAACAAATCAATTGCGCGATTCAAAAATAGTTTTTAATAGTAAAAACGATGAAAGAGAAAAATTTAAAATCCCAGCCTCTTATTCAGTTCAAGATATTTTTGGAGGAAATGAATTAAGCAAAAGCGGAAGTATTTCTCGTGGAGTCTCATTTGGGAATAATCAAGATTTGGGAATCAATTCTAATCTAAACCTAGAATTATCTGGGGATTTAAGTCCAAATTTAAAACTTCTAGCTGCAGTTTCTGACGCAAATTTACCCATACAACCAGACGGAAACACGAATAAACTTCAAGAATTCGATCAGGTTTTCATACAAGTTTATAACGATAAATTTAAATTAATTGCAGGCGATTTTTGGATATCAAAGCCACAAGGTTATTTTTTAAACTATAAAAAACGAGGGCAAGGTTTAACGGGCGATTATTCTTGGTTGACCAAAAATCAAAATCAGTGGAAGTCACAAGCAAGTGCCGCCTTATCAAAAGGAAAGTTTAATAGGCAAATTATTCAAGGCATCGAGGCAAACCAAGGTCCTTATCGGCTAACTGGCGCTGAAAACGAACCGTTTATTGTGATATTGTCGGGAACAGAACGCGTATATATTGACGGAAAATTACTTCAAAGAGGACAAGAATTAGACTATACAATAGATTACAATACCTCAGAACTTATTTTTACAGCACGAAATCAAATTACAAAAGATATCCGAATTGTTGTAGAATTTCAGTACTCAGATCAAAATTATGCGCGTTCACTTTTTCAGTCATCATTAAGCTACAAAAGTAAAAACATGCAGTTTTGGGTCAATGCATACAGTGAACAAGATGCCAAAAATCAAGCATTACAGCAAACTTTAAGTGGCGATCAAAAATTTTATCTTTCTCAAATAGGGGATAATTTAGATTTAGCGCGGATAAGTAGTATTGATTCTGTCGGTTATTTGGAAAATCAGGTCTTGTATAAAATGTTGGATTCTCTTTCCTATGATTCCGTTTTAGTATTTAGTAATGATGCTACCTTAGCGGTTTTTCGTGCCACTTTTCAATTTGTGGGAGCAAATAAGGGAAACTATATATTGAGTAGTTATTCCGCTCTCGGGAAAGTTTTTAAATGGGTCGCCCCAATTGCTGGTATTCCTCAAGGAGATCACACACCATCTCGTTTAATTATTACACCCAAACAAAAACAGGTTGTAAGCTCAGGTTTTTCGGCAAAGTTGGGTAAGCGATTTTTTATGGAAAGTGAAAGTGCTCTTTCTACAAATGACCTCAACACTTTCTCAAAATTTGGAAGTAGCGATAACAATGGCTTTGCCCAAAAGTTCAAGGGAATTTATTCACTTCCTTTCGGACTTGATACCATTAAAAAATGGAAGTTTGAAGCAAGTGGTGATGTGGAGTATTTAACTACAAATTTTAGTCCTATTGAGCAATACCGCAGCGTAGAATTTGACAGAGATTGGAATACGAGAAATAAAGGATACAATGGCGATCAATTAGCTACAGCTTTAGGGACACATTTGTCACACCAAGACTTTGGAAAAATTAATCTTGAGGGGCAATATTTTAGCATTGGGAATGATTACGCTGGAAATCGAGTGGCGACAAATGGTACTTGGCAACAAAATGGATGGAAAATACAATGGGATGGAAGTGCTTTAAAAAGTGAATCGAATTCAAAAAACACCTTTGTCCGTCACCGCGCTGCAATTTCTAAAGATGTAAAATGGCTCACTATCGGATTTAAAGATGATCATGAAAAAAACATATTTAGTGACACAAATAAGCTTGTATTAAAGAATAGTTATCAATTTTTCGATTACCAATTTTTTATTTCCAATAGGGATTCATCTAAAGTAAATTATAAACTTTTTTGGAGAGAAAGGTTTGACCAACGAGGAGATTCTCTGCAATTAACCGATGTGGCAAAGGCCAAAACAATTGGCGCAGAATTAAAATTATCGGAATTTAAAAATCAACGGTTGAGTATTCTCAGTGCTTATCGCTCCTTGGCTATTTTAGATTCTGTTTTGCTTCCACAAACACCTGAAAATTCCTTTGTTGGGCGCATAGAATACGATGCTACATTTTGGAAGTCAGCACTCACATTAAATAGTTTTTATGAAATTGGTTCCGGTTTAGAGCAAAAAAGAGAATTTCTTTACCTAAAAGTAAATGATGGTCAGGGAATTTATGCCTGGGTAGATTATAACGCTGATGGAATTAAGGATTTAAATGAATTTGAAGTCGCACAGTTCATCGATCAAGCGAGTTATATTCGTGTATTTACTCCAAGCAGTGAGTACATCAAAACATATTCTAATGAGTTAAACCAAAGTTTATTTTGGCGCCCAGAAAGAATTTGGGAAAAGAAAAAAGGAGCACTTAAATTTTTAAACCTTTTTTCAGACCAAGCTCGTTTAAGAATCACAAAAAAAGTAAATGAATTTGATGCGCGGGTTATTTTTAATCCTTTTGCTAGTGATATTGATCTTCCGAATTTAGTAAGCACAAATACAAGTATTCGGAACACACTTTTTTTTAACCGTTTATCACGGGTTTTTAGTGCAGAAATTACAAGTGAAACATCAAAATCTAAAACGCTGTTAACTTCTGGCTTTGATTCAAAACAAAATCAATTTAATCAAGCGCTAATAAGATGGAATATCACAACTACTCTTTCTCTAGAATTATCTGCTTTAAAAGGGGTAAAAAAATCTCTCGCAGATTATGTTATCGGTAGAAATTATGCCTACGGCACCGAATCCTTTGCTGGTAAAATTATCTTTCAGAAATCAAGTAATTTCAGAATTTCATTGCAGACAAGGGCAGCAGATAAAATCAATGATCTTCTTTTAGGGGGAGAAAAATGCTTAACGCGCGAAATAGGTGGAACACTAAAATACAATCAAACTGAAAAGGGAAGTTTCCAAAGTGAATTTAAAGTGCTTACCATGAAATATAGTGGAAATCCAAATTCTGCAATTGGATTTGAACTTTTAGAATCCCTACAGCCTGGTTTAAATTACACCTGGACCTGCACTTACCAAAGAACTTTGTCGCAAAATCTACAGCTTTCAATCAATTATTTAGGAAGAAAATCTGAGGTTCTACGAACTATTCATAGCGGAAGCATGGAGCTTCGAGCTTATTTTTAAGGCTTACAGATCAAACTTTATTCCTTGAGCAAGCGGAAGACTATCGGTATAATTAATCGTATTTGTCTGTCTTCGCATGTAAACCTTCCAAGCATCAGAACCCGATTCTCTACCGCCGCCAGTTTCCTTTTCTCCACCAAAAGCACCGCCAATTTCTGCTCCTGAAGTTCCAATGTTTACGTTAGCAATTCCACAATCAGATCCAGCAGAAGATAAAAACGCTTCCGATTCCTTTAAATCATTCGTCATAATTGCAGAAGACAATCCTTGGGGAACAGCATTTTGCAACTTAATGGCATTTTCAAGACCTCCATTATATTTTATTAAGTATAAAATTGGAGCAAATGTTTCATGTTGAACAATTGCAAAATGATTTTCTGCCTCAATAATACAAGGTTTTACATAGCATCCTGACTCGTAACCAGCTCCCTTGAGAACACCGCCTTCAACAAGCACCTTTCCGCCCTCTTTTTTAGCTGCCTCAATAGAAGCTAAATAAGCATTTACTGCATCAGTATCGATAAGTGGACCAACATGATTTGCTTGATCTAAAGGATCTCCAATTCGCAATTGTTTGTATGCCCCTGTAACAGCATCGCGAATCTTATCGTAAACACTTTCGTGAATAATTAAGCGTCTAGTTGATGTACAACGTTGGCCGGCAGTGCCCACAGCACCAAACACAGCTCCAGGAACCACCATTTTTAAATCTGCACTTGGAGCGATAATAATTGCATTATTTCCCCCTAATTCTAATAATGAGCGTCCTAAACGCTCTCCAACTGCAGCACCAACAGATTTCCCCATTCGTGTTGATCCAGTTGCAGAAATAAGCGGTAAGCGCTTGTCATTAGCCATTAATTTACCAATTTCAGCCCCGCCAATTATCAATCCTGAAACTCCTTCCGGAACATTATTTGCTGCAAAAACTTCATTCGTAATATGTTGACAAGCAAGAGCCGTGATAGGTGTTTTTTCAGAAGGCTTCCAAATACAAACATCACCACAAACCCAAGCTAAGGCTGTATTCCAATTCCAAACTGCAACAGGAAAATTAAAGGCAGAAATAATTCCTACAATACCAAGTGGATGATATTGCTCATACATTCTGTGGCCAGGACGTTCTGAATGCATCGTTAAACCATATAATTGGCGCGATAAGCCAACGGCAAAATCACAGATGTCAATCATTTCTTGGACTTCCCCAAGTCCTTCTTGCAAAGACTTCCCCATTTCATAAGAAACCAAGCGACCTAGAGGCTCTTTATAAAACCGTATTTTTTCTGCTAATTGTCGCACAATTTCTCCTCTTCTAGGAGCAGGAAGAGTTCTCCAATAAATAAAAGCTTCTTCCGCTTTTTTTACAACAAGCTCATAATCTTGAGCAGTTGCAGAATTTACTGTAGCGATTAATTTTCCATCAACTGGCGAAAAAGACGAAAAAACTTCCCCCTTGGTATTTAAGAAATCGGCCCCTGTGGATGCCCCACTATTTACTGGCTTAATGCCCAAGTCTTTTAATACTTGCTGCATTTCTGTTGTTGTTTCAATCATCTTTCAAATTTTTTAGCAAAATTAAGAGAATTCTCTGATTAAGATATTGGATATCTTTATTTAATCTTTAGTTAATCACATAACTTTGATAGTTTCTTATTTTTGAGGATAAAATTGACTGAAGCTGAAATTTTAATGAAAGAATTCATCGATAAAAGAGAATAATCAAATAAAATGGAAGTTAAGATTAATTTTTTTTGAAGGCCCTTGCAGCTTATTTTAAGTTTGCTTTTTTACACACAAAATCAAGAGAGCCTAAACAAATATTGCTAAAAATGCGTTTATAATTTTTTTAGATCATTAATTTTAATGCTATGGAACTTTTTTTAATTATCGTTTTTGTTTTAGGATATATCGCTATTTCTATAGAACACACCATAAAAATTAATAAACTTATCCCAGCCTTGTTGATGATGGGAATTTGTTGGGCAAGTATCTCTTTTGGCATTAATGGTGTAACTTCTTGGCTTGACCCTCAATCTTCTGAGTTAATAAATATTTCTTCTTTTGGCTTTGAAAAAAGAATGGTCTTACTTGAACAAACATTACTGCACCATTTTGGAAAAACTGCTGAAATTCTCTTTTTTCTTATAGGAGCGATGGCTATTGTTGAAATGATAGATCATTTTGAAGGTTTCAATTCTATAAATCGCCTCATCAAAACAAATAAAAAAATCACACTGCTTTGGATCATTTCTTTTATCGCATTCTTTCTTTCTGCAATTATTGACAACCTCACAACAACAATTGTTTTAATAACAATAATCCGAAAAATACTACACGAGACATCAGATCGCATGTGGTTTTCTGGTTTAATCGTAATCGCTGCAAATGCCGGGGGAGCATGGACTCCAATTGGGGATGTAACTACGACAATGCTTTGGATGGCAGAAAAGGTAACTACTCAAAAGTTAATATTACTTTTAAGCATTCCTTCTTTTATTAATATTTTAGTTCCCCTAATTATCGCTTCTTTCATGCCTGTTTTTAAAGGAAATGTTACAAAAATCGAAGATGATGGGGTTAAGAAACATTACAGCTCCATAATTTTAATTGCAGGCTTAGTGTTAATTATTCTTGTTCCTATATTTAAAACAACAACTCACCTCCCAACTTACATTGGCATGATGCTATCATTGTCAATTTTTGCTATTCTAGCTGAAATACTTAGTAATCGAATGATTCGACTTAAATTAGGAGTTGAAAGAAAGGAAGAACATACTGGTCCAACCTTAGGCGCATTAGGTAAAATTGATATTCCTTCCGTTTTATTTTTCTTAGGGGTATTAATGACTGTTTCTGCAATGGAATCTATAGGTACGATATCAAATTTTGGTCAAACTGTAAGTCAATATATCCCAGAAACACTTTTTGTAACCTTATTAGGTCTTTGCTCTGCAGTTATAGATAATGTTCCATTAGTTGCTGCAAGCATAGGAATGTTTACTGCTGCTCCTGACGCAAATGTTTGGCACTTTATCGCATACGCAGCAGGAACTGGAGGTAGTATTCTTATTCTCGGATCTGCTGCTGGTGTAGTTGCAATGGGAATGGAGAAAATCTCTTTTGTTTGGTACTTGAAGAATATTTCTTTGTTAGCTATCGCAGGTTATTTTGCTGGAATCGGCGTTTTTTTACTTTTAGTATAGCAAACAATAAAATAAACTAATCACAAACTTTTTGTCCTTCCGCCATCTACCGGTAAGTTTATCCCATTAATATAGGAAGCTTCAGGAGAAGCAAGAAAGGCAACAGCAGCAGCAACTTCATGAGGTTTTGCAATTCTTTTCATAGGAGACTCATTTGCCATTTCTTCAAATATTTCTTCAATACTTTGCCCAGTTTTTTGGGACTTTATTTCTGCCAACTCTTTTAAGCGAATGGTATCTGTTGCTCCTGGAAGAATATTATTAACCGTAATTCCATATTGCCCTAATTCATTCGCCAAAGTTTTACTCCAACTTGCGACAGCTCCTCGAATTGTATTTGAAACCCCTAAATTTGGAAGCGGTTGTTTTACGGAAGTTGAAATAATATTTATAATTCTTCCGTATCCTAATTCAATCATTTTGGGATAAAGTGCTTGCACTAATATATGATTGCAAATTAAATGCTGGTTAAACGTTGAGATAAATTCTTCTGTACTTGCATCTTTAATCGGGCCGCCTTTTGGACCTCCACTATTATTAATTAAGATGTGAACTCCAGAGTGATTCTTTAAGAAGGAATCAAGTTCTTGTTTTACTTGCACGGGATCTGAAAAATCTACTTTCAGAAATTGATGTTTTTGCCCTTGCGAAGTATCTAATTCAGTAAGAGTAGCCTGCAATTTTTCTTCATTTCTAGAAACAAGAATAATAGTGCATCCCATTTCAGATAACTTAAGCGCAATTGCTTTTCCAATTCCTTGTGTACTCCCACAAACTAGCGCTATTTTATTTTTTAATGAATA
>RFSL01000161.1 GCA_009923965.1 Flavobacteriia bacterium
CAAATCCATTTTTTGAAGGAAAAGCAAAAGGGAATATAAATTTAATAAGTGCGCAAGCGATTTTAAGACGACGTGAAATAGAAAAAATAAATGGCTCTATCAGTGTAAACTCGTCATTTGCATTTCAAAATAATACCTCAAAAGATGCTATTGAAATGAAATATTGCAATGGAAATGTCAAACTAAATAATGTATTGTTAAAATTAAAAGAAGATAAGCGGACTTTTGAAAAAGTAAATGGGAATTTATTTTTAAGAAATAGTGAGGCCGGAATTGAAGATGGTTCTCTAGAAGTTGGGTCTACAGATTTAAAAATTGAAGGAGTTTTTGGTAATATCTATGATTACCTTAACGGAAATGGAAACTTACAGACTGAGGTACATATTGAAAGTAATCATATAAATATCGAGGACATTGGTACAACATCCAAAGAACAAAAGATTATAGATGGAAGAGTCTATGCTATTCCAAATGATATTAGAGGATTTATAAGCTTATCTGTATGAAAAACATCTATTTGATAATTTAATCGGAAGAATGGAAATTCAATCCCGACGTCTTCATTTTCCTCAATTGAGTTTTGTGAATGCCGAAGCACTAATAAGTGGAGCACTTGTAATAGAGGAAAAACTTCCTGAAATCTTCACTATTACTGCACAAGTCGCAAGTAAAAATTTAAAATTTAAACCAATGTTTAAGGAATGGAATAATTTTGAGCAGACAGTAATCTCTGATGAAAATATTTCTGGAAGAGCAGAGCTAAGTTTGTACTTTCATGCTCCCTTCGATTTACGCACAGGAGTAATTTTGAAATCAATTGATGCGCGCTTTGATATGAAAGTTTACGATGGGCATTTGAAAAATGTACTTGGATTTAAAGATATAACAGAAAGCTTAAAAACAACAGCAGGAAAATTAGTTGTCGGTAAAAATAATATAGCCGTAATTGAGAAAAAATTAAGCGATATTTCATTTAAAGTGCTTGAAAATAGCATTTTAATACACGATGGAAAAATTGAAATTCCCAAAATGCTCATTGCATCTTCAGCACTAAATCTAGAGATGTCTGGTACGCATACATTTGAAAATAATATCGATTATAAATTTGGTTTTAATTTTCGAGAGCTATTAAATAAAGAAAAAAATACGGAGTTTGGAGAAGTTATCGATGATGGAACCGGCTTAAAAATATTCATGAGAATGTATGGAACTCTCGATAATGCAATTATTGAATGGGATCAAAAAAGTAGAAAAGAGGCATCTAAAGAAAATAGAGAGGAAGCAAAGAAAGATGCTAAATCTATCTTGAAATCAGAGTTTGGATTGTTTAAAAATGATTCAACTGTAAAAATCTATGTGCCAAAAGATGTGCCTCAAGAAGACCTTAAAATCCAATTTGGTCCGGCAACTAAAACTGAATTAAAAGAAGAACAGAAAAAAATTAAGAAAGATTCTAAACTAAAGAAAACACTTCAAAATTGGAAAGAACAACAGAAAAAAGAGGAAGAAGAAGGCTTTAAAATTGGGGGTTAAACAAATCAAAAAAATATTTTAAATTTTGGCAATCCTAAAATAATCTTTAAATTCGGTTTTTTTAAATTCTTTTAATTTATCTCTCCATGATTAAAAAATTCCTTTTTTCAATTTGTATCTTAATTCTTTGCTTTAACCAATTCATTTTTGCCCAAAAAGAAGAGTCAAATGTTATTGTTTGTGAAGACTTTCACATTACAAGGCCTCTTATAGAAATAAATGCTGAATTCCCTGTTAATAATAGAAAAATTGAAAGGGAAATGAAGAAGAAAATGAAGAAGAAAATTGTTGAGTCGAAAGACAAAAAACACAGAGATCCTCAGCATTTTGAATTTTCTTTTGAGAAAGATGGCTACGAATATGGAACAGATTCAACTATTATTCAAAAAAATGATGGCTCAAGACCTGGACCTACTCAAAAGATAAATATTGCTGGTCAATCATCTTCAAGTAGACCAATGGACCCCTCTGGTGCAGCTGGTATTGACTACTACATTCAAATAATTAACGCTACGGTTTATAAAATTTACAACAAAATCACGGGTGCTGTTACAACTACAGGAACTCTTGGGAATATATGGAGCCCTGCAACTGGTAATAGCGGTGACCCAATTGTAATGTATGATCGCTTCGCTGACCGTTGGTTCATGGCACAATTTGGAACTGGTAATAAAATTTACATCGCGATTTCAACTACAAGTAATCCAGCAGGTTCATATTACACCTATACATTTACTTCCCCTCAATTTCCTGACTACCTAAAATTTTCAATCTGGCAAGATGGATATTATATGACTTCCAATCAAGGTACGCAGAAAGTTTTTGCTTTTGAAAGAGATGCCATGTTAATTGGAAATTCAGGAGCACGATCTATTTATAAGACTTTTACACCTCCTTCTGGTGGTGGATTCTTCTGCCCATTAGCAGGTGATTCCGATGGAAATACCGGCTTAGCTCCTGCAGGTACTCCATGCCCAATTTTTTCTTATTCAGACAATGCTTGGGGAGGAAGTGTAATTGATGGAATTCAAATTTATCAAATGGCTGTAAATTGGGTTCCGACAACTCCAACTGCAACAATATCATTTGTTGGTGCTATACCCACTGCTAGTTTTGATGGATCCTATAATTCAAATTGGAATGATGTTTCTCAACCAGGTACTACTGACAAACTTGATGGAATTGGAGGAACTCTAAGCTATCGTGCTCAATGGAGAAAATGGGCTACTTACAACAGTGTTGTTCTGGCTTGGCCTGTTAAAATCAGCACTACTCAAAGAAGTGTTATGTGGTGTGAATTAAGACAGGATCAAACAACAATGGCTTGGACAACTTATCAACAAGGTGTTTTTACTCCTGATGCTTACACACGTTGGTTGGCATCTATTGCGATGGACGATAATGGGAGTATTGGCTTGTGCTATTTAAAATCAGGAGCTACAACTATCTATCCAAGTTTAGGTTATACCGGACGTTTAGCAAGTGATCCACTAAATAC
>RFSL01000162.1 GCA_009923965.1 Flavobacteriia bacterium
AAATGTTTAAAATAGTTAATGAAAATCTTAAATATTTATAAAAATAATGTAAATAATAATTTATTGTTTGGCGTGTTTCTAATTCATATGAACGCATAATTTTAATAAATTCTGTTTCAAATAGAATTTTGTAAGTGATCCCTTGTAAAATAAATAAAAATAATAAAATTATAATTAATTTGAAGATTTTCGGAAACTTAATTTTAATATCCAATGCATAAAGTAAATAAACATAAAAACAAAAAGCTGGTAAATATGCACTCCATATATACACAAAATCTGGATACATCTCGGTAATGAATTCGGAAAACCTTTTTCCATCAAATTCAATTCCACTGATGTAATTTAAGGTAATGATGACTAAAAAAATGAAATACCATAAAGTGGATTTGTCTCTGTATTTGTAGCTTGAAAAAGCTGCAAAAAGAATCAACGAAAAAAACATTCCTATATAGATGCCTTGCAAATACAAGGGTCCTCTTGCCCACTCATCGTATGTTTCACCGTCGCGGAAAAATAACTTATCAAAATTTAAATCGTTAGATTGAATTAAAATTGAAATGTTTGTTCCTTTTTCAAAATTTATTCGTATATTCTTTGATGGATTTTTCTTGCTTCCATTTTCTAATATATTTACAAAAGTAAAATGATTTTTGATATCTTTTATATCTTCTTTGATTTTAATAATATTTTTACCGTCTAAAGCATATATTTCAGGATCTCTATCTTCAAAGTCATAACCTATGTCGAGATTTATATTTTTGTTGGTTGAATTTTTAAACTTAAAAATAAACCAATTTTTTCCTTCAGTTGAAAACACATGCTTAACTTTGTTTTCTTTAAAATAATTTGTGCGTTCAATCACTTCATTTAAATTGAGTTTTCCGGTATCATCAAAATAAGTTAGGTGTTGAACTGAGCTTGCACGAATAGCTATTGGAGAATCATTGGTAATATCGTAAGCATTTTGACTATATCCATTGATAGTTAAAACTGATAATATGAGAGTTAATATAATATTTTTCATGATTTCTCATCTTTACGTTATTAAGTCATTTTTCGATATTGTGAAAACAATTCAACACAGACTTGAACATGATATGACGAAAAATTTTCTTTTGCAAAACCTATTTCATTAGATAAGAATTCTGCTTCTAGCATCCTTGGTTTTATTTGACGATTGCTGAAGCACTTCAAAAAACAGACATTTACAAATTCTTTAAAAGGCAGCAGCGTAAAGAGTCTTTACGCTTGATCCTATAAAAGTATAAATTTTTAAAAATAATTAGTACTTTAGAAATTGATTTTTATTGCGCTCTTACACAGGCTTGCTGATCTCTTATGAGTAGAGATTTCTCGAGCGAAATAAGCCGTAATTTAATTTCACAACCATACTACTTCTATACTACTTTGAGTTACCAAGAAACAGCTAACTCAATGAATTCATTGAGGAAAGTAGTGGTCTAAAGGAGTCTTCACACTGCAGGGGTCGCAAGTTCGAAACTTGCATCGCCCACCAAAAATGTTGTTGTAAATCAAGCACTTAGAGAAATTTAAGTGCTTTTTTTACGTCTAAAAGTAGTACAGTTTTATGGTTTAAAAACTGTACTACAAAACTCAAACTGAACTACAAAAAATCAGGGTTTTTTGGGTAGGAATTTTCAGTAAGCCCAAGTAATATGCGGCACATATTCCAAGTATGAAAATTAACACGAACTCAAATAAACCTGAGACCTCTGCCGGCAAGGAGAGGCATAGATCTTTGCCTAGTGAAATTTCATACATAAAGGGCTATCCAGAAAAACTGTTCATCTATAGGTTGCCTGCTAGTCCGTTTTGGTGGGTTCGTTACTACATCGCCGGTAAGACGGTACGGCGCAGTACCAAGCATGAAGGCAAGCAACAAGCGATTGCTTTTGCTAAGGATTTCTACAGCCAACTGATCATTGAGTACAAAGGCGCTAGCAGTGCAAAAAGTACATCCAACTTTGAGGTGGTGGCAAAGGAAATGCTCTTGGCTGAAGAGGCTAAGTTGGCACGAGGTGAACTCAGCGAGATCACTTACAAAAATACCAAGTACAGATTTGAAAAATTCATATTGCCTTTCTTTCGCAAGAAGGACGTCAAGAGCGTTGACTACTACGAGTTAGAGAAGTTTCTCAACAGCGTTAGCGACAAGTCACTTACGCCATCCACCTTGAGTGCATATCTAGGATTGATTCGCAAGGTGTTCTCATATGCTTTGCGCAGAAAGATCATCAGTCAAATTCCTGAGTTTCCAACTGTCAAGGTTAAGGCAGTTCCAAGAGGTTGGTTTACGCCTAATGAATATTTGAAGGTTCAAAGAGCCGCTAGAAAATTCGCAGGCGTCAAGATTGATGTGCGCAAGTGGAAGGACGAAAACGGCGAAACTCAAACTCAATACATTCGCTCTGACTCTAAACCTTTTAAGAAAAAGGGCGATCTAATGAGGTGTGTTGAGATGACTGAGGACTTGCGAAAACTAATTGTTTTTATGTCCCACAGTTACATACGTCCCTCCGACATACGTTTGCTCAAGCACAGTCATGTAGATGTGGTCACTGGTGATTACAAATATCTCCGCCTTCGCTTGCCACCGACCAAGGGGCATGGCGACCCTATTACAACCATGCCTACAGCAGTTAGGGTGTACTTAGAATGAGCCACACGTAACGCTACACGCGATACAGCAGCATCTTCATTTGGCAAAGATAGCTAAGCGCGTGATGTCTGAGTGCACAAACCTGTTAGCTCCGCACCAAATGCTGACCATCATTTGCTCAAGTAACTGGGTGGGGGCGTAACCGCGGTTGGAGCCGGGCATGGGCAACTGCCAAGATTGAATGGCTTGAAAAACGCCCATGCCGTCCATCATCTTCTTCAAAAGGGCCAGGCCACCCCAGGCGCTGACCTCGCGTGAGGTGAATTTAACGTCAAAGTGCTCAGCAGACAGCATGGCTTAACCCCTTTGTAGCGGATAACGCATTGATTCTATTGAGCATTTCTAT
>RFSL01000163.1 GCA_009923965.1 Flavobacteriia bacterium
CCATCAACAATGGAACAAAATTCTGAATATGAAAGGTTTAATTTCAAGTTTATCCTTTAAAATAACACGAACGACAAAGTGGTCGATACTTCTCAAGTGCTCCAACAAGTACTTGACCTTCTTCGTTTGCCGTTCGCTGTGAAAACTGAGCTAAGTTACCACATGATACACAAATTGCATGCACTTTTGTTACATATTCTGCAATAGAAAGTAAGTGCGGCATTGGTCCAAATGGAATCCCTTGATAATCCATGTCTAAACCTGCAATAATTACACGAACACCTTTGTTTGCTAATTCATTACAAACTTTTGGTAAATCAGCATCGAAAAACTGCGCTTCATCAATTGCAACGATTTTTTCTTTGTTCCACAAAGCAATAATTTCTCTTGAATTATTTATGATCCTTGCCTCAAGAGAATTCCCTTGATGACTTACAACTTTATCCTTGCTAAATCGCAAGTCAATTTCTGGCTTGAAAAGACATATTTCTTGATTCGCAAACTCTGCACGACGTAAGCGTCTAATTAGTTCCTCCGTTTTTCCAGAAAACATAGAGCCACAAATTACTTCTATCCATCCATTTTGCCTTTCTTTAGCTGGAAATTGTTCTAAAAACATATTCTTTTAAGTTTTTAACGTTTTTTAAGAGAAAATTCACGTCTTTTGTGAGCAATCTCAAAGTTGTTTTTTAAATTTGATTTCTAAAAGTCGTTAGATTGCGTAATATTACAAAATAGTCGTTAGCAACTTACACTAAATGTTGATAAAAAGTAGAATTAAACTATGAAAGAACTTGTTTCAGCCATTGAAAATGGACTCAAAAAAATCTCAAAAGGCAATATAACACTAATAGAATTAGAGGAAACACTTGCCTCTTCAAGAGAATTATATGAACGTCTTCTGATTGTGCGTTACAAGGTTTATGAAAATTCTATTTTAGCGGTTGAAGAAAGTGAAGAACTTGAAGTTTTAGACAAAGAAACAGAGGTAAAAAAAGAGGAAGAAACTATTCCCGATGAAAATAAAGATATTGAAATTATTTTTGAAGAGGAAACTAAGGACATAGCAGAAGATTCAATCATTCGATTTGATTTATTTGCTACTCCTGAAATTGAATCTGAGGTTGAGGAAGATGAAGTTTTACCAGAAGTAGAAAATGAAATCGAGCAATCTATAGAAGAAGATGTTTTACCTGAAATAGAAATTAAAGAGGAAGAACTTGTTGAAGAAAACCTAGATTCTGAGCAAGAAATTGAAAATACAGCAAATGACAGTGCTGAAACTTCTAAAGAAATAACTGAAGATGCTTCAAGTTTATTTCCAAAATTAATGAAAATAGAAAAATCCATAGCGCAGAATTACCAAGTAATGACACTAGAGACATTAATTGGATCCTTTACCTTAAATGAACGACTTCAGTTTATTAATGAATTATTTGACGGTTCTAGTGATTTATTTTCAAGCGCCATAAAACGATTAGATGCTTTAGATAATAGAGATTCAGCGCGTGCTGTTATTGCAGAATATGCTGCAGAAAACAACTGGGATTTAGATGGTGAAGTTGTTGAAGATTTTATGCTAAAAATTTGTAGTCGCTATGCAGCTAATCTGGGGAATTAGTTTTCTTCTCAGCTTTCAACTTTACAGCCAAAGTAGGCAGGTAAAAGAATTTACAAAAACATTATGTTCTTCAGAATTCCACGGAAGGGGATATGTTGAAAATGGAAGTAATATCGCAGCAGATTTCATTGGAAAAACATTTCAAGAGATCGGATTAGCGCCTATAAACGGAACTTATTTTCAAGAATTTACTTTTGATGTTAATACCTTCCCAGCTAATTGCATTGTAAAATTAGATACCCACCTTCTTCAACCTGGAATAGATTTTTTAGTTCACCCTGCCTCTGGTTCTACGTGTAACTCCCCCGCTTGTCCTGATGGTAGATTTTTCCCGATTCAACATCTTCAAGGCGCTGATTTTTTAGCAAAAAAATTACTTTTTTTAAATTCCAATAAAGTTTTTGATTATGATAAAGATTCTGTATTAATTGTGAGTCTTATTGGCTGTAAAGACACTGAAATAAAAGAAATTCGGGCAGCTTTAATGCAACTTGCAAACTCCCGACCAATTGTCGAAATCACAAATGAAAAATTTACATGGTCTGTTAGTCAAACAGCATTTTTGTACCCTTATATTCAATTGAAAGAAGCTGCTTTTTCTACTTCAAAAGGGGCAATTTTTCTAAATATTGAAAATAAATTTTTAAAAAATTTCCAAGCTCGTAACGTCTTTGGATTAATTAAAGCAAGAAAAGAAACGGATAAGACAATTATTATAAGTGCCCATTATGACCATCTTGGTAGAATGGGAAGAAATACCTACTTCCCTGGAGCAAATGACAACGCAAGTGGAAATGGAATGCTTCTTTCTTTAGCGGAAAATCTCCTGCTTAAACCACTAAAAAAGTACAATGTGATTTTTATTGCATTCGCAGCTGAAGAAGTTGGACTTATTGGCTCCGAATTTATTGTTGAAAACCCAATTTTACCACTAAAAGATATACGTTTTCTACTAAATTTAGATATTATGGGAAGTGGTGAAGAAGGTGTTACAGTTGTAAATTCAACACTATTTGATAAAGAATATCAACTTCTGTGTAAATTAAACAATAAAAAGAAAGCATTAAAACAAATAAAGCCTAGAGGCCCCGCGGCAAATTCAGATCATTATTATTTTACACAAAAAGGTGTCCCTTCCTTCTTTATATACACAATGGGGCCAAACAAACATTATCATGATGTCTTTGATACTTTTGAAGAACTAAGTTTTGATGCTTTCGAACCACTATCAAAATTACTTGCAGCCTTTATTAGAAAATTATAAACACTGCTTTTGAAGTGCTTTTTTAATTTATTTTACTAAATTTTCGTGGTTTAGTGCCTGCTATTTTAAAATAGTAAAGTCCTGCACTCAGTTCAGAAACAGAAATTTCAGTTGACATATTTTCTAAAA
>RFSL01000164.1 GCA_009923965.1 Flavobacteriia bacterium
TTGTAAAATTCCTGAGTCTGGTAAAGCACGCGTAAATGGAGAGCACATTGCTAAAGCTGGAACAGGATACGATCAAAGAGATGGAAAAATTACAGTAGACTTAGAAATGACACCTGAGGGTGCTGATGAATGGGGTAGAATGACCTCAGACAATAAGGATAGAATTATTGCAATTACAATGGATAGTGTTGTTTATAGCGCTCCTCGAGTAATAAACGCCATTACAACTGGTAATACTCAAATTTCTGGAAGCTTTTCCTTTCAAGAGGCGGAAGATCTTGCTGGCTTGTTAAATGGAGGTGCACTTCCTGCTCCTTGTATTATTAAAGAACAGACAAAAGTTGGACCAACAATTGGTGCAGAAAACACCCGAGCAGGTTTAATTTCATTCGCAGTTGCTTTGATTGTTGTATTTATATACATGTATCTTTATTATGGAAAAGCTGGTATTGTAGCAGATATTGCTTTATTTGCAAACATCATTTTTATTTTCGGAACACTTGCTTCATTTGGAGCTGTTTTAACACTTGCGGGTATTGCGGGTATTGTTTTGACGATTGGTATGGCCGTGGATGCGAATGTCCTGGTCTATGAAAGAATTCGAGAAGAACAGGCAAAAGGAAAAGACATTGCTGCAGCGATTGAAACAGGTTATGAAAAGGCCCTTTCTTCTATTATTGATGCCAATGTCACGACACTCTTAACAGCCATCGTTTTGAAAATATTTGGTTCTGGACCAATTGAGTCCTTTGCTACAACGTTGATTATTGGTATTTTCTCATCCGTTTTTGCTGCCTTGGTAATTTCAAGATTAATATTTACTTGGATGTTAAATAAAGGATATGGTATTTCCTTTGGAACTAAGCTTACGCAAAACGCATTTAAAGACATCAATATTAACTTTGTGTCTAAGAGAAATATTTATTATGTAGTTTCTGGATTGTTAGTTGCAGGTTCGATTTTTGCTGTTTTAACTATTGGATTGAAGCCTTCTGTAGAATTTTCTGGAGGTAGAACATTTGGTGTTAAATTCGCAAAAACAGCGGATAATAACATGGAATTTATAAAAGAGAAATTATCTTCCGTGATGCAAGGCGCATCAATTGACGTAAAGACAAAATCGACTAATTTTTACGTTGAAATAACAACAAATTATTTGGTTTCAGATGAAACAGCTACAACTCAAGTAAAAGAGAAATTAGAGAAAGGTCTTGATTTATGTAAATCGAAATTAGGATCTTACAAAATTGAAGCAGATTCTAGATTTGTTTCATCTTCCGTGTCAAATGAATTGATTTCATCTTCAACTATTGCAATTGTCTTATCCTTAATCATGATTTTTGCCTATATTCTATTGCGTTTTGGTACATGGCAGTATTCATTAAGTGCAATTATTGCCTTGTTTCATGATGTTATGATTGTTTTAGGAGTTTTCGCAGTATTTAATGGAATTCTTCCTTTTAATATGGATGTTGATCAATCCTTCATTGCAGCGATATTAACGGTAATTGGTTATTCGATAAACGATACAGTGGTTGTTTTTGATAGGATACGGGAAGATTTATCTTGGAAGAAAGATGCAGATTATAAAACTGAAATTAATGGGGCTTTAAATTCTACCTTATCTCGTACGATTAATACTTCCTTAACTACAATTGTTGTATTGGTTGTTATTTTCTTATTTGGTGGTGCAGCAATTCAAGGATTTGTTTTTGCTTTATTAGTTGGTATTGTTGTAGGAACTTATTCATCACTTCTTATTGCAACTCCAATGCTTATCGATTTAACTAAGAAATTAAAAAATTAAAAATTAGTTTTCCTTAATTATAAAGTCGTTTAGAAATAAGCGACTTTTTTTTTAGATAGCGTCGTCACTTTAGTAATCCCTTTCCGTTTAGATGAAAAATGCAATAAAGATATTCTTAGCGCCTTCAAAAACATTAAATGAACGAGATGAAGATATCCATTCTCCAACTATTCCAATTTTTGAAAATGAGGCAAGTTTATTGGTGGCTTCTTTAAGAGAAAAATCAAAAGCAGAACTAGAATCTTTACTATCTATTTCGAAAGACCTTGCTGAATCAAGTTATCTACGTTTTAAAACTTGGGGTATTTATAGCGATATGGATAGCAAAGCATTGCAGGCAATTAATGCTTTTTCGGGAGAAGTTTACCGAGGTTTAGATTATAAAAGCTTAAATGCAAGAGAAAAGGAGATTTCAAATGAATGCGTGTATATTTTATCAGGTCTATATGGATTACTTAAGCCAAGTGATATGATTTATCCTTATCGTTTGGAAATGGGCACAAAATTTTCCCCAAATGCTACTTCTAAGAATTTGTATTTTTTTTGGAAACAGAAAGTAAATCACTTTTTGTTGGATTCACTAAATAAAGAGGAGATTATTTTAAATTTAGCTTCTCAAGAATATTTTAAAGTAATTGATACTTCTATTATAAAAAACAGAATTATAAGTCCAGTTTTTAAGGAGTATAAAAATGGAAAATTTACAATCGTAATGATGTATGCAAAACATGCTCGTGGAGCAATGGCTCGTTATCTTATAAAAAATCAATTAAATAATATTGATGATTTAAAGTCATATTCTATTGATTCATATAGTTTTGATACAATGCAATCTAGTAAAAATGAATGGGTTTTTGTACGTTAAAAATCAAATTTCTCGTTTCGTTCTAAAATATCCCATGTGTGGTCAGCTAGCAATTTTACAGTACCAACAAACTCTAAATTTGCCCCAGATTTCCCCCATTGTTGTGGTCCCACGAGTGAGAGCGAAAAAATACCAGTTTCTTTTTGGTATAAATGATAGGTGTGATTAATAAATGGCTCAAAGCGCATTTCTGCAGTGTAAATAAACTCTGAAATCTTTTTGCGCTCATTTATTTTTTTTGCCTGTTCTGCAAGCAATTGCATTTGATCATAAATTTGAGCTAATTGCATGTCTGTTTGCTGCTCCATTGAATTGATTGAGCGACTTTT
>RFSL01000165.1 GCA_009923965.1 Flavobacteriia bacterium
AGGGAATGATTTCATTTTATTGGATAATTTATCTGGTAGCTTTAATGATCTAACAATCACCCAAATTAAAGAATTATGTGATCGTAAACTAGGAATTGGTGCAGATGGATTAATTAAAATCAATCATTCTTACTCTAAAGCTTTCGAAATGGATTATTACAATTCAGACGGCAGCAAAAGTTTTTGTGGAAATGGAGCAAGATGCGCAGTTGCTTTTGCAGAAACACTAGGAATTGAAGTTTCTGAACTTACTTTTGATGCAATTGATGGCTCTCATTGGGCCAGTAAAACTGCTAATGACATCAAAATCCAAATGGTAAATGTTGAAAACGTTCATGCATTTGAAAATGAATTCGAACTTTATACAGGTTCGCCTCATTATGTAAAAATCAGTGATGATATTTCTAGTGAAACAATTCTAAATTTTGGAAAAAGTATTCGTTTTTCACCAAAATACAATAGCGAAGGCATAAATGTAAACCTATTAAAAGGAATTAGCCCAACTAAAATTGAAATTGCAAGTTACGAAAGGGGCGTTGAGGAAGAAACACTTTCATGTGGAACTGGAGCTACGGCTTGTGCACTTGTTTGGGATAAAATACACAATTCAGGAACTAATTTTATTGAGGTAAAAGCAAAAGGTGGGAATTTAAAAATTGAATTCAAACGCGATTCTTTCAATGGCTATTATGACATCTTCCTAGTTGGTCCAGCAAATTTTGTGTATTCCGGAGAAATTAATTTAATTAAAGAATAAATTTAGCATGTTAAAAGGAGAATCTATCTACCTAAGAGCAGTAGAAAAAGAGGATGCATCAACTCTTTTTATTTGGGAAAATAATCCTTCAAATTGGAAGATATCAAATACAGAAATCCCATTTTCTATGCATTCTATTCATCAATTAATTGAACAGCAATCAAATATTAGAAATTCAGGTCAATTACGCATGATTATTTGTCTCATCGAAAATGATTTTCCAATTGGTGCTTTTGATTTGTATGATGTGAGTTTCAGACATGGATTTGCTGCAATTGGAATTCTAATAGCCGAGGAAAAAGAACGAAGAAAAGGATATGCTCAAGAAAGCATGAAATTAATGATTGAATATACTAGAGATGTTTTAGAACTCAGCAATTTACAATGCGCTATTCATGCTGACAATAAAGCAAGTATTGACTTTTTTGAACAAATTGGATTTAATCATATTGGCACAAAGAAAAACTGGCTTTTATACAAAGGAAAGCGCATTGACGAAGTAAATTATCAACTATGTTTAAAAGAAATAAAATAGTTCTTAGTGTAATTATTGCACTTGTACTAATTGCAATTGCTGTTCCGAAAATAATGCTTTTCATTTCTGGAAATAAGGTCAGTTGTAATAAAATTACAAAAGATTTTTTTATACTCTCTCCATTAGATTTGGATGGTTTAGCAATTCAGTTAAAAAAAGAGGGTATTATTGATAATCTAAATGCATTTATTTCGGTTGGAGAATACAAAAACTTAAAACCTAATAAAATTGCTTTAGGTAAATATTGCATTGAACCTGGCACGACTTATCGCACTTTGCTAAATGGTTTTAAAATAAATGCAAATGGCAATGGAAATAATGAAAAAGAAGTTGAGGTAACATTTAATAACTGCATAACAATAAATGATTTAGCCGAAAAAGTTTCATCCTGCTTATTTCTTGATAGTGCTAAATTAATTTCATACTTAAACGATAAAAAGACCTTAAAAAAATATGATTTTACACCGCAACAAATACCTGCACTTTTCATTCCTAATACCTACCATTTTTTTTACGATACAGATGAAAAACAATTTGTTGAACGAATGGCTAAAGAATTTAAGATTTTTTGGACTAATGAAAGAAAAGAAAAAATAAAGCAAATTGGATTAAATTCCCCAAGCGAAGTTGTAACTATTGCGAGTATTGTTTATTCTGAACAATCAATTGTTTCTGAAGAATGGCCAATTATAGCCGGACTTTATTTAAACCGCATTAAGCAAGGCATCCGTTTGCAGTCTGATCCAACCTTTAAATTTTGTTGGGGAGATATTTTAAAAGGAGTGCAGCGCTTATTAAATATTCATCGCGAGATTAATTGTGAATACAACACCTATAAAATTAAAGGTTTACCACCAGGTCCAATTTGCCTTCCTCCCACTACAGTTGTGGATGCTGTTTTAAATAAGGCCGATGTAAATTTTATTTATATGTGTGCGAAACCTGATTATTCGCATCGACACAATTTTGCTGTTTCTGGAACTGAGCACATGAAAAATGCACGAATTTTCCAAAATTGGTTAGCAAATGAACTTAAAAAAAAGAATAAACGATGAAAAGAAGAGCATTTTTTAAAGCAGGATTGAGCTTAGGTGCTATTTCCTTGCTTGAACCATTAAAAGGAGCGAACCTTCTTTCTTCTTCATTTGAAGGTGTTTCTTCTGGGCCTATTGTATTATCAACTTGGATTCATGGCTTGGAAGCAAATCGTGCAGCTTGGGAAGTTTTGAGTAAGGGAGGAAAAGCAATTGATGCAGTAGAAAATGGCGTTCGAATTACGGAAGCAGACTTAGCAAATCGCAGTGTTGGAATTGGCGGACGCCCTGATAGAGATGGCCATGTTACGCTTGACGCATGCATAATGGATGAAAAATCGCGCTGTGGTGCGGTAGCTTTTATGGAAGGAATTGCACATCCAATTTCTGTGGCTAGGGCAGTTATGGAAACTACGCAACATGTTATGCTTGTTGGAGAAGGCGCAGAGAAGTTTGCAAGTGAAAATGATTTTAAAAAAGCAAAAATGCCATTGCCTGAAGTAAAAAAAGATTGGGAAAAATGGAAAAAAGAAAACAAAGATGTATTCAAAAAACCAATTATTAATCACGAAAACCATGATACAATTGGCTTAATTGCAATGGATGCCAATGGCGATTTAAGCGGCGCATGCACCACAAGTGGTTGGGCTTATAAAATGCACGG
>RFSL01000166.1 GCA_009923965.1 Flavobacteriia bacterium
GTATATTTTTTAACAAGGCAAATATCTCAGCTACTCTAGTAAGTATACCGAATAATTCTGATATACACATTGATTATTCAAAATCTAAATTTATAGCCCATGATGTTGCCGAATTAATTAAAGAATATGAAATAAAGGCAAAGGAAAAAAATATTAATGTTCAAAAAATCAATTTTATAAATACAAAACATAAATAATAACTTAAATATAAAAAATATGACAAATTCAAAATTTACAGCCGAAATGGTGACAGAAACATTGCAAGTATGGTGTGACAATATAGTAGCTGTTGGAAAAGTCCACTCAGAAGGTGGAGTTGTTAGAGCAATAGCAAATAAAGTTTTAACAGATAATTATGATTATGACAGTGGCAAAGTGTTATTTAAACCAACATTAACGTTTGGTGAACAAACTTTTCGAGCTACAAAAGATAGCGCAACTTCCTACTTTATCGGTGGAGATTCAAATTTCCCAAATGATATTGGTTTTAAGCTAAAGCCATGGGTTAAAGCTTGGTTTACAGAAGTAGATTATATTTTGCATGACAATTTAGCAATCGTACAATGTAATATTCACTTAATAGGCGAAAACGGCGATCAGGTTTTTGTGAATAAAAGTTTCGTGTTTAAAATATGTCCCGACGAAAGAATAAGAATCGTATTACACCATTCTTCACTTCCGTTTGTTCCGGAATCACTTAGCTAATATTTATATCACAAGGTTCTTCAATAAAAGACAACAAGAAATTGTTGTCTTTTTTAGTTTAAAGTAAATTATTGAGTATTCATCCCAGTAAAATAGTTTAATGTTAAAAAAAATCAAGAATTCATTTGAAGTGAGAACTATTTAGTGAATATTAGCGAACACTATTCGGCCTTGAATTTCATGGTTTTCGCTACTGAACTGAAACTGTTAATTTTTAAAATTTCTGTAAGAACATTTTTGAAAAATTTCAGTTTCAGAAAGGAGTTAAAATTGTTCGCGACGAATTGTAAGTATTTGTAAAATAATGATTTGCGAACAAAATAGAAATTCAGAGCCTTGACTTTTTTGTTTCTTTTTTTGTCAAGAAAAAAAGAAAGGAAAATAGATAATTTCTCAAATTGAGATTATTGTTCGCATTATGAATTTGATTAGGATTTTGATTATTGGCACGAAAGTGTACACTTATTTATATAATAAGAAACGAACTACTAAAATCAAGATTATTAGAAAAACCCCTTGATTTCTTAAAATAAATTGTCGCTTACAAACTGTTTTGAATAGTCTTTAATCATTTGTCGAACTTGACGGAATTCCTCTAAAACTTCTTCTTCTATCCCTTTTGATTTTGCAGGATCAGGAAAGTTGTGATGAAACTTTTTGGCTTTGGTTGGAAAGAATGGACAGTGTTCTTTGGCATTGTCACAAACCGTAATTACAAAATCAAAATCAATGTCAAGATATTCGTCAATATTGTTTGAAGTATGTTTAGAAATGTCAATGCCATCCTCTTTCATTATTGAAATTGCTTTCGGATTAACTCCATGGGTTTCAATACCAGCACTATAAATTTCTGCTTTTTCGCCTGCGAAATGTCGTAAGTAGCCTTCTGCAATTTGGCTTCGACAACTGTTACCAGTGCAAAGAACTAATATATTTTTCATTCCTTTATTACTATTTTAAACAAAAAGCCAAATAATATTTATGATACAAAATTTTGGGTCAAAACCCCAAATGATTTGTAAAACAGTTATAGAAACTGTTATTATTATGGGTTTCTTGTATTTAATGATAAATTCTATTAAAGTCATAATTTTTTTGATTAACAGCAACCCCCACCTGGTGTGCAATCTTGTTGCATTTTTTCTTTACTATTTTCCAACGAGGGAATACCGCAACTATCAGCAGCCAAACAAGCAGTTTGTTTTGAAATAAGAATAAAGTTTTTTCCATTAAATTCTAAATCATACTTACCAATTGTTTCAGCTTGATATTCAACTTCAATTTCTAAATCTTCCATTCCCAATTTTTCTTCGGATAGCTTGATAATGTCAAGCAACTTTGTTGGTTTTAATCGGTGTTCAAAATCGTTGGCATTCCACAATTGAAAATTCGCCACTTTTTCAAATCTTATGATTCCACCGCAGTCTATGAAATGTTTAGTTACAACACCAAGCTCAGTAACATGGAAATGTTCAGGAACAATAGTTCCGTTTTGAAGTTCAAAAGTTACTGTTTCAGCGGTGCTCAAATGTTTCTTTATTTGTTCAATTTTCATTTTCTTTGAATTTATATTGCTAGCAACAATTACTTTTTTTCTTTTCTAAGCTGTCCGAAATATTTGCGAAATAATCTCGAAGTTTACTCAATGATTTTTCGTCAATGCAGTAACAAATAGCATTTCCCTCAATACTGCCTTTAATAAGTCCTGCGTTTTTTAGTTCTTTCAAGTGTTGCGACACTGTCGGCTGTGCTAAAGGCAATTCATTAACGATGTCGCCACATATACAAGTTTCTACACTCATAAGATACTCAATAATAGCAACCCTTGCTGGGTGTCCTAATGCCTTTGCAAGTATCGCAATTTGATTTTGATTATCTGTAAAGTGTTCTGTTTTTGTTGCACCCATTTGTCTAAGTAGAAATTTATATTGCAATATTACGATATAGTTTTCAAATACCAAAATATTTTTCATTTATTGAAAGTTTGTAGATTTTGAGTAAAATGGTATACTAGGTTTATGAAAAGTTAATTTATACGAAGTATAAAATTAAAAAAGCCTGATTTTCACCAAGCTTTTTGTTTGAGGTCTCGAGCGGATTATTTTATGAGCCGAAGTTGTATATTATTTACCAATCAAAAAGCTTTCATCTTCTTCTAATCCGTTCATGCTTTTTATTTTCTTTTCAAGCAATCTTTGCCTGGCAGAAATTAAAAAAGCCTGATTTTCATCAAGCTTTTTGTTTGAGGTCTCGAGCGG
>RFSL01000167.1 GCA_009923965.1 Flavobacteriia bacterium
ACTGAAGTCGCTTTTGTAGCGTTTTCTAAAATGCTAGGAATAGCTCCTACAAAAACAACTATCAAGAAAATTGGGGAAACGTATTTAATGATAAATCTAAAAATCCCTGGGACTTTGATATCAGCACCGGTATTAATTTCTTTCCATCCCTTATCCATTCCAAAAACCCATGCAAATAGAACAATTTCAACCATTGCAAAAATAACGAGTGCAATCGTTCCTGCCCAATAATCGTATTCATTAAATGCATCTTGAGACAAAACACAAGGAATACCAAGAAGCAGAATTATCCCACCAAAAATCCATGCTCCAGTTGACTGCTTAATTTTAAAATTATCCTCCAGAAATCCCATTACAGGTGTCCCCATTGCTAAAGAAGATGTTATTCCCGCAAAAAATAAGAGGCCAAACCACATTACACCTGCAAAAATTCCGAAGGTTCCCCAGTCAGAGAATAATTTAGGTAAAACAGCAAACCCTATACCTAAACCAGAACCGCCAGACACCATTTCTGTAACAGCTTCAATTCCTAAATAACCTATAGAAATTGGAATTATTATTGCAGAACCGAGAACAACCTCTACAAATTCGTTCATCCAACCTGCGCTCATCGCATTTAATGCAATGTCTTCTTTTGATTTTAAGTATGACGCATAACAATGGATACTTCCCATTCCTAAAGAAAGTGTAAAGAAAATTTGCCCTGCAGCGGCAACCCAAACCTTAAAACTCCAAATTGAAGAGAAATCTGGGGACCATAAATAATTAAGGCCAACAATACCATCATTGATTGCACCTCCTGGACTTGCTTGCAATGAAATTCCTGTGATTGCTAAAACAATTCCAAATAAGATAAGTAAAGGCATTCCAATTTTAGCAACTTTTTCCACACCGCCACTTAATCCTCGGGATAAAATCCAAGTATTTAAAAACAGACAGATAATCCAAAAAATTACTGGATGGCTTGTTCCTAATTCAATATAATTCACGAAAAATGATTGTACTTCTGCTTGGGACATTCCAGTGAAAGTTCCTGCTACAGAATAATACGACCAAGAAAGCGCCCATGATTCAAGATAACAGTAAAATGCAGCCACCGCAATATTTGTAAAAATCCCAAAGACACCAAAGTATTTCCAATAAGGAGCTTTCCCCATTGCATCAAATATAAATGGTGTGGAATGTTGCCCATATCGTCCACCAAATCGGCCCATCGACCATTCCACAAAAAGCAATGGAATTCCCATCAAGAGAAAACAAACTAGATATGGGATGATAAAAGCGCCTCCTCCATTTTCAATTGCTTGTGCAGGAAAACGTAAAAAATTACCAAGGCCAACGGCATTTCCTGCCATTGCTAAGACTAAGCCAACGCGTGAGCCCCATCCGGAAGATTGTGTTTTTGTCATTTTTTAATGAATAATATTTAATAAACGAAGATACTAATATTTTTAGATTAAATGTCTTTCAATGTTTCTTCTAGAGTCTTTGGCTTGTATGAAAGTTCAAATTGTGCTTTTTGAAGATCGAATCCTGTTTTTGGAGGACGCTTGGCTTTTTGATTTAGTGAAAGACTATCGGTTTTTGTCAGAAAATCAGTCGAAAAGGAATAAAACTTAGCAATTCTTAGCACCAAATCATAAATCGACATCGTTTCAGGACCAGAAATATGATAAAGTCCAGTTTTATTTAATGAGCAAATACGAATACATGCCCAAGCTAAATCATCTGCCCATGTTGGAGCACGAAATTGATCATCAATAATCGTCATTGGCTGTCCTTTAGAAAGCGCTTCTTTTGACCAGCAAACAATATTAGATCGAGAGAGATTATTCGCCGTTCCATATAAAATAATCGTTCTTACAATTGAATAATTTAAATACCTTGAAGTTGCAACTAATTTTTCTGCAGAAACTTTAGAACGTGCATAAACACTTAAAGGATTTGGAACATCTCTTTCGGAATAATTTCCTTTTAAGCCATCAAACACAAAATCTGTTGAAAGCAATTGAAAATGAGCTCCTATTTTTTGAGCAGCTTCAAAAAGTAATTGTGTAGCCTCAACATTTAATTTTTCACATTCCAAAGGAAACTCTTCGCATTCATCGACATTTGTCATCGCTGCTGTATGAATAACATGCGTTGGAATAAAACGATCAAAAACACTTTTAATATCCTCTACTGAACAAATATCCATCGTTGAATATGAAGCATCCATGCAATCTGGATTTCTATTTTTACCTTTTGAAGTTGCGATAAAAGGAATGTTATTTTTAGACAAGTGCTTTACAAGCTTTTGACCTAACAAACCATTGGAACCAGTAATTAATATCCTCATAGTTCCCAAATAGATTTTTTTCGCTTTGACTGAAATTTAAAATAGTGTTTATGTTCCAAAATCCAAGCCATTATTAGATAAAGTAAAACAGAAGAACCCAAGGTGCAAAAAGAAAAGTAGATGAATCCTAAGCGAACCTTATTTGTGCGAATTCCAAGTTTCTGAGCCCACCATTCACAAACGCCAAATGATTGCATTTCAAAGAAAAAAATTATTTTCTGAAAAAATCTTTTCATTTATTTAAAAGTTTAATGCCTATCGAACAATTCAGACAGCGCTTACGCACACAAAATTGCTTATAAATTTCCAAATGTGCTTGCGAATCAAAAGCATTTTTTGGAATAATGCCAATAACAGACCATTTTCTTGTAACATAATTGCTTTCTGTTGGCAAATACTTTAACAATTCGATCGCTTGATTAATATAAGATACCTCATTTTCAATGTGAGCTTTTCGATATAAAAATAAAGGAATAGCATTGACCAATATGTTTTGAAGAATTGATTTATTATTTGAAAGAACGTTTTGTGAAGAAAAAAAATCAACTAAACCATTATTGTTATTAGATGATATTTATGATAAGTTGGATGAGACTCGTTCTGTCTCTTATA
>RFSL01000168.1 GCA_009923965.1 Flavobacteriia bacterium
TTTGTATTAACACGAAGTATTTCTGCATTTGAGCGTTCTCTTGTTTCTATGAACAGTCGCTTTGACCAATATCAAAATGGGAATAAAAATAGTTTATCAAAAGATGAACTTGCAGGATGGAAACTATTTTCGGAGAAACTATATTGTATCGCTTGTCATACGCAACCCTATTTTACAACATTTGTAGCCGAAAACAACGGTTTATATTCCAGTTATGAAGGAAAAGAAGACCAAGGGCGCTTTCGAATACACCTCGATTCAGCAGACATTGGTAAATTTAAAGTTCCGTCATTGAGAAATGTTGCCTTGAGTTTTCCATACATGCATGATGGAAGCATTTCCTCATTAGAGGATGTTATAGATCATTACTCAAAAGGAGGAAATAAACATCCGTTACAGCACAAAAATATTGTAGAATTTAAGATTAGTTCAACTGAAAAAAAACAACTCGTTTCTTTTTTAAAATCTTTAACAGATACATCCTACATTCAAAGAATGAATTTCTAAAAGATTATTCTTTGATAAATCGTGTTGAGTAAGGCCTATCAGATTCATCGATACAAGTAATGAAATACAAACCTGGAAGTAAATCTGCAACATCGATTTCTCCAAGAAGATTTATCGCCCTTGTGCCAATAGTCTGTCCACTTGAGCTAGTAATAGTAATACCCTTTATAATTGCAGAATTTAAGGACTGAACTTTTATAATTGTTCCTGCTGGATTTGGAGAAACATTTACTAAAGATTCTTGATTTTCTGCTAAGCCTAATTCTGAATTATCCTTGTAAACACGGATATAATCGATTTGCATTTCTGCAGGAAAAATAGTGCTTGTAGAGGGTGATCCAGGCCAATCTCCTCCTACAGCAATGTTTAATAAAATAAAAAATGGCAAGTGGAACTCTTCTTTATTTCCAATTCCATTTGTGATATTTACACTGTAATAAGGATTATTATCTACAAGCCAAGTCATTGTCGTAGGTGTCCAAACAAATGCATATTGGTGAAATAATGTAGGGTCTAAACCATAAGAGCCACCGTGGTATCTGTGACCAAGACTGTCAAAATGGAAAGTGCCATAATTTTGGTATTCATTTCCAATGTGCTCCATAATATCAACTTCTCCGCACGCAGGCCAAGATACTTGGCTAATATTTGCTCCCAACAACCAAAATGCCGGCCAAAGTCCTTGTCCCATTGGAACCTTTATTCTCGCCTCAATTCGCCCATATCGAAACTCAAATTTCCCTTTTGAAATCATCCGAGCAGAGGAATACTGACTATTAAATATCGGTTCATTTTTTGCCCTTATTTTCAATAATCCATTTTCAATAAAACTATTACTTGGAGAATTTGTATAGTATTGGAGTTCGTTATTACCCCAACCGCTTGAACCAATCTCATGTGTCCAGTTGGCTGAATTAATTTCTGTTTGGTCAAACTCGTCATTCCAATAAAGAAAATACTGTGCTTGAGTAGTAAGTATAATAAAAGTAAAAAAACTTAGAAAAACAAGTCTCATTTAAGTCTAATTTTTAGTTTTTTATCAAGCGAATGGTTTGAATTTCTTGACCGGAAATATAATTTAGAAAGTAAATACCACTGTCAAATTTTTCTAAATCAATACTTGTTTCGGATCCATTTAGTAAAAGTATTTCTTCCCCTACAACATTGGTAACATTTTTAAAATAGATTCCATTTTCAGAGCTAATGATAAACTTTCCGGTCGAAGGATTTGGGGAAATTTTAACATCCTTATTTTCAAAATAGGATAAACCAGCACCAGGACAAGTTGAGCAGCTTTCGTAACAAACTGCCGGTAAACTTGTAGTAGCGGAAACAATCAAATAACGATTTGTAAAACCATTGTTTGTAAAAGTACATGCAGCATCTTCAACGGTAAATTGTTCTTGAGCAGACCAACCATCAACAGAAAAAAGATATTCAATGGTATCATTTGCTAAAAGCATAGTCGTTTCCCAAATACCATCGGAATTGGCATCTGTCATTGGATTACAACTACCGCAAAACTGATTGAAGTTGCCATTTAAGAAAACACCTGTATTAATAGTGCCTGTATAATTTGACATATCTACTTTAAAAGTTACAGAACTTGATCCATTACACGCAGTACATAAGCCATAACAAACAGGATTAAGATTCATTGTGTCAGTTCCAACTGTTAAGGAGCGATTTGTAAAATTAAAAGCGGAAACAGTACAAGGAGCGCCCTGTAACAAAGCTTCCTGACCAGCCCAATTATCATGAGAAAATTTATACTCATACGATCCAGCTGCAAGAAGAATTGTAGTTTCCCAAATTCCATCAGAGTTTGCATCTGTCATAGCGTTACATGATCCGCAAAAACCATTAAATGTTCCATTCACCTCAGGAATTGTAAAGCCGTTTTGCTGCGTCATGTCTACTTTAAATGTTACAGGAACTGGAGGTGCTACGCAGGTTGCAGAACAAGAATTCCAGCAGACAGTTGGAAGAACCATGTCTGATAACCCAACAGTTAAAGTACGATTTGTGAAATTACCACTGGTTACTGTACATGAACTTCCGGGCATTAGTGCTTCTTGACCAGCCCAGTTACTGTATGAAAATTTATATTCATAAGCACCTTCAGCAAGTGAAATTGTAAGTTCCCAAATTCCATCAGAGTTTACATCTGTCATAGGAGCACAAGATCCGCACCAACCATTAAATATTCCATTTACTTCTGGAATTGATCCAGAAGGCATTGGACTTTGGTTCATGTCCACTTTAAATGTAACATTTGTTTGAGCAAAAATACTAAAGCTAGATACTAAAAAAATGCTGATAATTTGTAGATTTTTTTTCATTTTTTTTATTTTATGTTGCTAAGTTAGTAATTATTTATTGTAAATAATACAATAAGTATATGCTATTAAATTGTAATAAAAATTAAACATTCAAAAATAG
>RFSL01000169.1 GCA_009923965.1 Flavobacteriia bacterium
CGTAAAAGCTGAAGTTATTGCTTCCACCTTCGATGAACCTGCAGAACGCCACGTAAAAGTTGCTAATATGGTTTTGGAAAAAGCCAAAAGAATGGTTGAATGTGGTCATGATGTTTGTATTTTATTAGATTCAATTACACGACTAGCCCGAGCTTATAACACAGTTTCTCCAGCTTCTGGAAAAGTTCTATCTGGAGGTGTAGACGCAAATGCCTTGCATAAACCAAAAAGATTCTTTGGAGCTGCTCGTAAAATTGAAAATGGCGGTTCACTTTCGATTCTTGCGACAGCATTAACTGAAACAGGATCTAAAATGGATGAAGTGATTTTTGAAGAATTTAAGGGCACAGGAAATATGGAACTTCAACTCGATCGAAAAATTTCCAATAGAAGAATTTATCCTGCAATCGATATTACAGCTTCTGGAACACGACGTGAAGATTTATTAGTCGGAAAAGATGTTTTGCAGCGAATTTGGTTGATACGCAAATTTATGGCCGATATGAACCCTGTTGAAGCAATGGAATTCTTAAAATCTCACATGGAAAATACTATATCAAACGAGGAATTCTTAATCTCAATGAATAATTAATGAAATTGCCGCTAAAGGTTGGTCTTCTTGCAGCTTCAACTTGGATTTTCATTAAATTAATAGCATTTTATCTCTCTATTTCTCTTGATGAATTAAGACCATTTGTATTTATCAACATGTTTATTTTAACTGCAGCAATTGCAATTGCCTTGTATTTGGTAAAACGAAAAGAAACCGAAAATAATTTGTTAAATGACGTTAAAAATGGCATGCTCGCTGGAGTGCCGTATGCCGTAATTGTCAGTGTCTTTCTCTATTTTTATTATGAAAAAATATACCCGGATTTTAACGAGCGTAAAATGAATGAAATTTCCTTAAAATTATCAAATCCTCAAACAATTAAGGAAATACAGCGCTCTAATCCTGAAATGGAAAACAAATCATTTGAAGAGATAAAAAGAGATGTTTTAGATAAAACTAAAATGGTCTATAATGCACAATTTACAATGCTGGTATCGATGCTTTCCTTATTGCTTTATGCAACATTAAATTCAATTGTGATTTCCGTTATTTTTCGCCGAATTGTTTTTCGCAATTAAAGAAGCTCCTAATTCATCGTAATTTATTCCATCAAAATTTCCAGAAGACATCATCAAGAGCACATTGTTTGACCAGGAACGTGCGTCGATAAAATCTAAGACCTCTTGGGTTTCATTCATTACAATAACATTTCCTCCAAAACCTTCGAAAACCAACTCTTTACTTATAGGTTCTAACTTTTTATGCTGCACAACATCAGGACTGTAATATACGATAGCAATATCTGCTTTTGTCATCGCATCCTTGTAATGAGGTAAAAATTCCTTTTTTAAGGAGGAAAATGTATGTAATTCCATACATGCAATTAGTTCTCTATTTGGATATTGATGTTTTACAGCATTTGTCGTTGCCATTAATTTTGATGGTGAATGTGCAAAATCTTTATACATTACAAATTGTTTATTTTCTGCAACTTTTTGGAGTCTTTTTCCGGCGCCAGTAAAATCATTCATTGCAGTAAAAAAATCAGATGATTTAATGCCAATAGATTCAGCTAAGCGCATAGCCCCCATCATATTTTGTAAGTTATGTGGCCCAAATATTTGTAAATCGTAATTAATTCCGTCAAATACCATTGTTGTACCCTGTAAATTAGGAGTAAATACTGGTGTTTTGTAAGCAATTGTCTGTAATGAAGTCTTGTATTTTTCTGCAAGCTTCACAATCTCAGAATCTTCTTCGTTATAGATTAATAAACCTTTTTTTTCAATACAAGCACAGAAGATATCAAATTGTTCTATGTAATTCTCAAAAGTCGGAAAAACATTAATGTGATCCCAAGCAATACCACTTATCAAAGCAATAGATGGCTTATATAAATGAAATTTTGGTCGCCTATCGATTGGAGAACTTAAATATTCATCCCCCTCAAGAATCATTATTTTTGCAGTATCGGTAAGTCGAACCATGCAATCATAACCTTCTAACTGTGCACCAACCATGTAATCAACATCGATATTTAATTTTTTACACGCATGAAGCAACATAGATGTTATCGTTGTTTTTCCATGACTTCCGCCAATAACAAGTCTGATTTTATCTTTGGATTGTTCATACAAGTATTCAGGATAAGAAAATATGGGCAGATTTAATTCTTTCGCCTTTAACAACTCAGGGTTATCAATTCTCGCATGCATTCCGAGAATTACAGCATCCAAGCCAAGATGAATATTTTCAGTATTCCATTCAATTTTTTCTGGAAGAATTCCTTGTTTCTCCAAGCGAGAAAGAGAAGGCTCAAAAATTTCATCATCCGAACCAGAGACATTAAATCCTTTACGACTTAATGCAATTGCTAAATTATGCATTGCGCTTCCTCCTATTGCGATAAAATGAACGTTCATATTGATTTCCTTTTTGCGAAAATAAGAAGAAAGTTAGAGTAGTTTATATTCTCACAAATTAGTTACTGACAAACGATTATTGATTTACAATGAGAATAATTTTGAAGAATCTGATGCGTAAGATTTCATACGACCTTTTTCGTTATAAATTAGGTAGACTGTTAAACCTAAATCGCGATTTTGTTTTAAAAAAGCAATTGTCTTTTCTTTACCCATTACCATAAAAGCTGTTGCAAAACCATCGGCTGTTGCGCAGTCTTTTGCAATAACAGTTGCACTCAATAAATTATGCGTAACCTGCAAACCCGTCTTTGGATCAATTGTGTGCGCATACTTTTTGCCCTTAACTTCATAAAATTTACGGTAATTGCCACTAGTTGCTACTGCTTCATTTGAAATTGAAAGAACTTCACTAATTGTTCTTTCCTTTGAAGTTGATACTGGAGTATCGATTCCTATTTTCCATTTTTGA
>RFSL01000170.1 GCA_009923965.1 Flavobacteriia bacterium
TTTAGAGAGATGGCACTTGCTGGAAAAATCCCAGGAGTGAAAAAAGGTAGTTGGTAATATTGAAACAGTAATAAAATGAACACAGATCCAATAGCAGATTTTTTAACCCGAATCAGAAATGCAAGCGCAGCTGGTTTGAAGATGGTAGAGATACCTGGTTCAAATATTAAAAGAGCAATGACTCAGATTTTATTTGATCAAGGATATATTCTTAACTATAAATTTGAAGAAGATAATAAACAAGGTACGATTAAAGTTGCACTAAAATACAACCAATCTACCCGAGTGCCTGCAATAACTAAATTGCAAAGAGCATCTCGCCCAGGTTTAAGAAAATACAGTGCCTCCGATGAAATGCCTCGTGTATTAAATGGACTTGGTATTGCAATTGTTTCAACTTCAAAAGGTGTTATTACAAATAAAGAGGCACGTAAACAAAATATTGGTGGCGAAGTACTTTGCTACATTTATTAAAAATAAGAAAGAAATGTCAAGAATAGGTAAAGCTCCGATAACAATTCCAAATGGCGTAGAAGTTACGATCAATGGGACATCTGTTACGGTAAAAGGAAAAAAAGGTGAACTGCATCAACAAATTGATGAATGTGTAACAATGACTATTGATGAAAACACAATATCTTTTGTTAGAAAAACAGATTCACCAAATGATCGTTCTAAACATGGACTATATAGATCGCTTGTTCAGAATATGATTACAGGTGTTTCTGAAGGTTTCAAGAAAGAAATGGAAGTAATAGGTGTTGGATATCGTGCAACAGCAGTTGGACAACAATTAGAATTAGCACTTGGTTTTTCTCATGCTATTATTCTATCAGTTCCTTCTGATGTTAAAATAGAAACGGTAACTGAAAAAGGAAAGGCACCACTTGTAACAATTCAATCACATGATAAACAATTACTAGGTCAGGTGGCTGCAAAAATTCGATCATTGAGAAAACCAGAACCTTACAAAGGAAAAGGAATAAGATTCTTGGGTGAAGAAATTAGAAGGAAAGCTGGAAAATCAGCAAGTAAAAAATAATTATTAAGTAAGATATGGCACTAAATAAAGTATTAAGAAGAGCTAAAATCAAGCGAAGAATTCGTAAGAGAGTAACGGGTACTTCATTGATTCCAAGATTATCTGTTTACAGAAGCAATAAGCAAATTTATGCTCAATTGATTGATGATGCAACAGGTAAAACATTGGCTTCTGCAGGTTCTTTTAAACAAAAAGAAACGCAAAACGTAAACAAAATTACGCAAGCGACTATGATTGGTAAAAAAATTGCTGAAAAAGCACAAGAAGTAGGTATTAAAACAGTAGTTTTTGATCGTAACGGTTACTTATATCATGGAAGAGTAAAATCTTTGGCTGATTCAGCACGTGAAGGAGGACTTAAATTTTAAGAAAATGGCAGAACAAGTAATGAACAGAGTGAAAGCAGTAGACATTGAGTTAAAAGACAAACTCGTTTCTGTGAATAGGGTTACGAAAGTAACAAAAGGTGGTAGAACCTTTAGTTTTTCAGCGATTATTGTTGTTGGAGACGAAAATGGTATCGTAGGCCACGGACTTGGTAAAGCGAAAGAAATAACTGAAGCGATAGCAAAAGGTATCGATGATGCCAAGAAAAATCTTATTAAAGTTCCAATTCTTAGAGGAACAGTTCCTCACACTCAAAAAGGAAAATTTGGAGGTGCTCAAGTATTGTTAAAGCCTGCTACTCCTGGTACTGGTGTAATTGCTGGTGGTGCAATGCGTGCTGTATTAGAAAGTGTTGGTGTACACAATGTATTAGCAAAATCACAAGGTTCATCAAATCCTCACAATGTAGTTAAGGCAACAATTGATGCACTTTCCAAAATGAGAGATGCTATTGCAGTTGCAAAGCAAAGAGGTATTTCAATGGATAAAGTATTCAACGGTTAAAATAAATAGAATGGAAACCATAAAAATAAAACAAGTTCGGAGTGCTATCAAAAGACCAGCTGATCAGAAAGCAACAATAAAGGCTTTAGGATTTAGAAGATTAAATCATATAGTACTAAAAGAGGTTACTCCACAAATACTTGGAATGATAAATAAGGTGAAGCACCTAATAATAATAGTAGACTAAAATTCAAATAAGAATAAAATGGATTTACATAATCTTACACCTGCACAAGGTTCAGTAAAAAAAGAAAAAAGAATTGCTCGAGGACAAGGATCTGGCCACGGTGGTACTTCAACAAGAGGTCACAAAGGAGCTAAATCGCGTTCTGGATATTCAACTAAAATTGGTTTTGAAGGTGGACAAATGCCATTACAACGCCGTGTTCCTAAATTTGGCTTCAAAAATATCAACAGAGTTGAATACAAAGCTATTAATCTTGATATTATAGAATATTTAGCTACAACTAAAGGAATAACAGAAATTAAAGGCACTAGAAATTCATCAGTTTCAGGTATTTCAATTAAATCATCAGCCATGGCTTTTACCTCTTTATCACCATAAGTAACTACAGCTGTAATTTTACCTTTTCGGGCTTTTACCTCTTGAATATTGCTTACTACTTTTTCGTAATTTGCTCCTTTCGTGGCAATCACAAAAACAGGCATTTCTTCATCAATTAATGCAATAGGACCATGTTTCATCTCTGCAGCAGGATATCCTTCGGCGTGAATGTATGAAATCTCTTTTAGTTTTAAAGCGCCTTCTAATGCAACAGGAAATGAAACGCCGCGACCAAGATAAAGTGCGTTTCGGCAATCTTTATACTTTGTAGCTATTTTATACAATTGATCGTTTAGCTTTAATACTTCTTCTATTTTTGTAGGAATAGTTTCTAATTCGTATAATAATTGACGATAGCGACTTTCGGTTAAGGTGCCTCTAACTTTTGCCATATGCAAAGCCATTAAAGTAAGAACGGTTACTTGAG
>RFSL01000018.1 GCA_009923965.1 Flavobacteriia bacterium
AATTATTGGCAATTCACCTTTATTAAATAGGTCTTTAGAAGTTGCCATGCAGGTTGCTCCAACTGATATTTCTGTTTTAGTTATGGGTGAAAGCGGAACTGGTAAAGAAATCATTCCTCAAGTAATTCATCACCTTAGCGCAAGAAAACACGGAGAATATATTGCTGTAAATTGCGGCGCGATTCCAGAAGGAACAATTGATTCAGAATTATTTGGACACGAAAAAGGTTCGTTTACAGGGGCAAGTGGAAGTCGTCAAGGTTATTTTGAAGTAGCAAATAATGGAACAATATTTTTAGATGAAGTCGCTGAATTGCCCATGCAGACGCAAGTTCGTTTACTTCGTGTACTAGAAACGGGAGAGTTTATTAGAGTTGGATCTTCGAAGGCCATAAAAACAAATGTACGCGTTGTAGCTGCAACGAATGAAAATATGCAAAAAGCAATTTCTTCTGGAAAATTCCGGGAAGATTTATTCTATCGCTTAAGCACCGTTCCGATTCAACTTCCGGCTCTAAGAAAACGAAAAGAGGATATTCATTTGATTTTTAGAAAATTCGCGCATGATTTTGCAGAAAAATACAGAATGCCAGCAATTAAACTTACTGAATCAGCTGTTGAAATTCTTCAAGATTATCCTTGGCCCGGTAATATTCGTCAACTAAAAAACTTAGTGGAACAATTATCTGTAATTGAAACGGAAAGAGAAATTGATGATTTTATTTTGAGTGGCTATATGCCTATTATTACAGAAAAAATGCCCTCAGTAATTGGTGAAGAAAAAGATAGTTTTTCCGAGCGAGAGTTGATGTACAAGTTTTTATTCGATATGAAAAAGGATTTGACTGAATTGAAGAAATTGGTCTTAGATGTTATTGCTCAAGGAGGAAATTCGCCACTAAGCACAGAACAAAACACGGTTATTAATCGCTTGTACCAAGAAGTGAATGAGACGATTGATTCGCCTTCTAGATTACTCCCCGTTGCCAAAGACAAGGATGCAGAATTTACTTATGATAAATCCACAGATTCTTATGAGCAACACGAAGAAGTGGAAGAATCTTTATCTTTGGAGGACAGAGAAAAAGAATTAATTCAAAAAGCTCTGGAGAAACATCGAGGTAAAAGGAAATATGCAGCAGGAGAATTGGGTATTTCTGAAAGAACACTCTACAGAAAAATTAAAGAGTATAATTTAATCGATTTATGAAAATTGTGGCTGTCCTTCTTCTTTTTTCTTTGCTGAGTTCTTGTTGGCCAACTAGCGTTTCTTTTAAGGATAAAGGTTCAATGCCTGAATCATGGAAGACTTTTTCGATTAAAACATTGGAAATTAATGCTGCAAATTGTCCTTTGAGTTATAGTGCAGCCTTAACTGAAAAGTTAAAAGATGGCATTCAAAATAATACTCGTTTGGCCTTAAATACTCGTTTAGGTAAGGGCGAAGTTAATATCGAAGGTCTCATAAGTAGTTATAATGTAATGCCTTTAGCAATTCAAGGAAATGACAATGCATCACAAAATCGCCTGACAATTTCGGTACAATTTTCTATCTTCATTTCTGAACCTAAGGAGGATATAATTAATTTAACAGCAACTCGTTTTGCAGATTTCAGTGCTTCTACAAATTTATCTACCGTGGAATCTCAATTAGTTGACGAAATAAGTGAACAGATAGTTCAGGATGTTATTAATAAACTTTTAAGTAATTGGTGATGTTAAATAGTGAATATATCCATTCGAAATTAACAAATATTCAAACATGTTCTAGTGAGGATGCAATTCATTTTGCTTCAATGATTGAATTATACCCTTATGCCTCTTCGTTCTCAATTCTCTATTTAAAGTCACTTTCAAATTCAAAAGATATTCGTTTTGATTCGGAGTTAGAAAAGCATGCTTTTCGGATTCAATCTCGAAGTATTTTATATGATTTGATCTATAATAAGGATAAAGAACAGCATTTTTTAACACCAGATATTAGTGAGACAAAAACGCCACAAGAAATACTATTTTTTCCAAATGAAATAACATCTGAAGATTCATTTATTGAAGAAATAGAAAGTAGAGATTCAGAATTAGATAAGCAGATTCTTTCGGCTGCATTTTCGGCAAATTATATAGATAAAGAATTGACACGTAAAGAAAATGAGGTGGAAAATGAATCAGCTGTCAATAATATAATTTTCTTTCCAACTCTAGAAAATACAAGTACTATAAAAACTGAACTTGCAGAGAGTTCTAATAAATCTTTTGGATCATGGCTTAAACTTAATGAAAGTAAAGCAATTTTATCAGAGGATAATGGCTCTGAAGAACCAAAAAAAGAGTTTTATACGTTTGATAAACCAAAAAAAGAATTTTTCTCATCTGTAAAAAAAGCAAAAGAAAGTGTTGATGAAAATACGATGCCTGTAAGTGAAACTTTAGCAAGAATTTTTGAGCTTCAAGGCAATCTCCCCAAAGCAATTTACGTTTATGAACAATTAAGTTTGATTTTTCCCAAAAAAAAGACTTACTTTGCATCCCAAATAAACTTACTTAAGAAAAAAAATAATTTTTAACTATGGATTTCATACTTTCCGCCCTTCTCATTCTATCAAGTATCTTACTAATTTTAGTTGTTTATGTACAAAATCCAAAAGGTGGGGGCATTAGTTCTGATTTTGGTTCTCCTTCTCAACTAGGCGGTGTTCAAAAATCAAATGAATTTATTGATAAACTTACTTGGTCTTTAGCTGGAATAATTGTTGCAGCTAGTATTTTAATTACTATTCGTCAGCCAAAACCTCCTAAGCCAATCGAGCAAAAAGCTCCTAAGACAGAGCAGAATGGAAATCAGCAAGCTCCAGTAGATGGAAAAACTAAAACCCCAGCTGGTGGTCAGTAAAACATATAGGAATTAAGACTATTTTATTTAAATGTCAGTATGTCACGCATACTGACATTTTTTATTTCTAATTAGGTCAAAAAATGAAAAATTATACTTTTTTCGATTATGGCATAATATTGGAAAAAGATTTTAATACAATTTAATCAAATTAATTATTAGTTATGTCAGTAAAATTTAATCCTTTGGCAGACCGTGTTCTTATTGAAGCGGCGCCAGCAGAGCAGAAAACAGCAAGTGGTATTTTTATACCTGATACTGCTAAAGAAAAACCGCTTAATGGAACAGTAATAGCAGTTGGTTCTGGAAAAAAAGATGAGCCAATGACTTTAAAAGCTGGTGATTCAGTTTTATATGGTCAGTATTCTGGAACGGAAATAAAAATTGATGGAAAGAATTATCTGATTATGAAAGAATCAGATATTTATGGAGTTTTTAACAAATAAAAAGTAAGAAAATGTCAAAGCAAATTTATTTTGATGTTGAAGCAAGAGACAAACTAAAAAGAGGTGTTGATGCTTTAGCAAATGCAGTAAAAGTGACCTTAGGTCCAAAAGGAAGAAATGTTGTTATTGGAAAAAAATTTGGAGCTCCTCAAATTACAAAAGATGGTGTAACGGTAGCAAAGGAAATAGAATTAAAAGACCCAATTGAAAATATGGGCGCTCAAATGGTAAAAGAAGTTGCTTCCAAAACTGCTGATGTTGCAGGAGATGGAACAACAACTGCTACAGTTTTAGCACAAGCAATTATTCAAGCAGGTTTAAAAAACGTTGCAGCAGGTGCAAATCCAATGGATCTTAAACGTGGAATTGATAAAGCTGTAACTGAATTAGTAAAAAATCTAAAGAAAATTTCTAAGGAAGTTGGATCAGATAATAGTAAAATCAAACAGATTGCTACAATTTCTGCAAATAATGATGAAACAATCGGTGCATTAATTGCTGAAGCGATGAAAGTAGTTGGAAACGACGGCGTCATTACTGTTGAAGAAGCAAAGGGAACTGAAACAGATGTGAAAATTGTGGAAGGAATGCAATTCGATCGTGGATATTTGTCTCCTTATTTTGTTACAAATGCTGATAAAATGATCACAGAAATGGAAAATCCATTGATTTTAATTTCTGAGAAAAAAATCTCAAGCATGAAAGAGTTAATGCCGATCTTAGAACCGGTTGTTCAAGCTGGGAAAGGATTATTAATAATCGCTGAAGATGTAGATGGTGAAGCTCTTGGAACTTTAGTTGTTAATCGTTTACGTGGTTCTTTGAAAGTTGCAGCTGTGAAAGCTCCAGGATTTGGAGATAGAAGAAAAGCAATGTTGGAAGATATCGCAATTCTTACTGGCGGACAAGTAATTTCTGAAGAACGTGGCATGACCTTGGAAAATGTTACTATGGATATGCTTGGTACTGCTGAAAAAATTGAAATCGATAAAGACAATACCACGATTATAAATGGTAAAGGAGATAAGAAAGCTATTACTTCTCGAGTTGGTCAAATTAGAGCTCAGATTGAAGCTACAACCTCTGATTATGACCGTGAGAAATTACAAGAACGCTTAGCTAAACTTGCTGGAGGTGTTGCAGTTTTGTATGTTGGTGCAGCTACAGAAGTAGAGATGAAAGAGAAAAAAGATAGAGTTGATGACGCTTTAGCAGCTACACGCGCAGCAGTTCAAGAAGGAATTGTGCCGGGTGGTGGTGTCGCTTTAATCCGTGCAATTGAAAACTTAGATAAATTAAAAGGTGAAAACGAAGATGAAATGACTGGGATTGCAATTGTTCGAAGAGCGGCAGAAGAACCTCTTCGTCAGATTATTGCAAATGCTGGAGAAGAAGGCGCGGTGATTGTTCAAAAAGTAAAAGAAGGAAAAGATGACTTCGGTTACAATGCTAGAACAGATAAGTTTGAGAATTTATATAAAGCAGGGGTTATTGATCCAACAAAAGTAACGCGTATAGCTATTGAAAATGCAGCATCAATTGCATCGATGCTTTTAACAACTGAATGCGTAATTGCAGATGAACCTGAAGAAAATAACGCAGCAGCTGCAATGGCAGGAATGGGTGGCGGAATGCCCGGAATGATGTAGTATTTACAAGAGCTTTCGGGCTCTTTTCCGTTTCTTTCTTCCCGATTTATCGGATAGAGAGAAGCGACACTATATAGAAAGACTGTTCATTTTTTGGGCAGTCTTTTTTGTTTTTTATCATTCTAGTAATTTTATTCGTGGTATTACGATAGTTTAGCCTTAACTTTGTAAAATAGTAGAATATGACATCAAAAGTTGTTTATTTAGGAGATTTAAGAACTGAATGTACACACATTCAATCAGGCACAAAAATAATTACTGATGCTCCTCTTGACAATCAGGGGAAGGGTGAAGCTTTTTCTCCGACAGATTTGTTGGCAACTAGTTTAGCGTCTTGTATGATGACCATTATTGGTATTCATTGCAAAAATCATGGAATTAATTTTGATTCTTGCACTGCAGAAATTGAAAAAATAATGGGCGTAAATCCTCGAAAAGTTGAAAAAATCATTGTTCATATGGATTTTACCGGAAATAACTGGGATTCCTCTACGCTTGAAAAAGTAATTATTGCAGGGAAAACTTGTCCCGTTGCTAAAACTATTGAGGACTCAGTACAAATTGAATTTAATTTTTAAAAATGGAAAGAAAGGAAACATACAAAAGGAAAGAACGTAGTGATTTAATTTATGGTTTACATCCAGTTTTAGAAGCTATTAATGCTGATCGCGAGTTAAATAAAATATTAATTCAAAAAGGAATTAGTAAAGATGTTTTCCGTGATTTAAAAGAGGCATTGGCTGGTAAAGACTTCCAACTTCAGTTTGTTCCTGTAGAAAAAATAAATTCGTTAACGCAAGGAAATCATCAAGGTGTTGTAGCATTTGTAACCCCAATAGAATATCAGAATATCGAAACACTTGTTGATGGCTTGCTAGCAGCAGAAAAAAAACCATTTATTTTAGTTTTAGATCGCATCACTGATGTCCGTAATTTTGGTGCAATTGCTCGAACAGCTGAGTGTGAAGGCGTTGACGCTATTCTTATTCCTTCAAAAGGTTCTGCGCTTGTTTCATCAGATGCGATGAAAGCTTCTGCCGGAGCACTGAATCGAATTCCAGTTTGTAAATCTGATAATTTAAAGGATTCAATTTTTTATTTACAGCAAAGTGGATTGAGAATTGTAGCTTGTACTGAAAAAACTGCAGCGCCACTTTATGAGGTTAATTTACGAGGTTCTGTTGCAATTATTCTTGGTTCTGAAGAAAATGGAATTACCCAAGATTTAATTAACATGTCAGATATCCGTGCACGAATTCCAATGAAAGGAACTATTTCTTCTTTAAATGTGGGTGTTGCAACCGGAATGGTGCTCTACGAGAAAATCCGGCAAGAATTATATGGATAGATTTTTAAGAGCGAAATAACTTTCTTATCAAATCTGGAAGTTCATTAAGATTTCCAATCGTATTTTCATAGGAATAATTAGCTGCATTATCTTTTTTAAATAAAATTGCTTGCATTCCAATTTGATTCGCTCCAGAAATATCAGCGAAATAATCATCTCCAATCATTATAGAATTTTCAGCACTTGCCTTCGCTAATTTTAGCGCGAATTGAAAAATTTCAGGGTCGGGTTTATTCTTTCCAATTGCTTCTGAGCATATAATTTCTTGAAAATAATCTCTCAAGCCACAATTTGCAATTTTTATATGTTGCACTTCAGAAAATCCATTTGTTATGATGTGCATCTTAAAACCAAGGCCTTTTAATTCAGTTAATATTTCTTTTGTATTCGGCAACAATTGAATTTGCTGAGGTGATAGTTCAACATATGCATCTCCAATTCTTTTTACCAAATCATTTTCGGGCTTAAAAAAATGTTCAAGAGAAACTTTAAATCGTTCGTAGCGCAAGTTTTCTTTGGTGATTTCTCCTTTGCCATATTTGCGCCATAAGTTGGCATTTTTTTTTACGTAAATAGCATGAAATGCCTCAAATCCGTTTACTTGAGTTTCTATATTTTCATTTTTTAAGATTTGACGGATTGTAGTCTCAGAATTTCGATCAAAATCCCAAAGCGTTCGGTCTAAGTCAAAAAATAAATGTTTATTAGAAAAATCCGTGAATGCCATATACCAATGATGTTGTAATTAGCGCATTAATTGCCATTCCTAAAACAATCAGCGGATAAGTTCGTGCTTCTTTTCCATATAGTTTAGCGACTATTATACAGCCAAGGGGCACCGAAAAGAAAAAGGGCACCCAAAAGCAAATACCATAGATTGCTAATTTTGATTTTAAAATAAAAATAAAGCGATTTAACTTTGTAAATATTTTCCTTTTTTTGATTTCTTTCCCTTGTTGAAGCAATAACTCCTCTTTTTTTAATCTTCTTTTTTGCGCCCATTGAATCACAAATTCACTAGCGAAATAGAAAAATACAGCACTTATTGAACCGCCTAAAAATGCGGCTAAGAAGGTTTCTACAAACGATAAACCTAAACCTGGACCTGGAATTGTTGAAACGCTAAATTTAACGGTAGCGAGAAAAAAAATGCTTGATAAACCCGCTAAATTCATATCTTAACTCCATAAGCTAAATCTCCAGCGTCTCCAAGTCCTGGAACGATATAAGATTGAGCGGTTAATTCTGAATCGATGGCAGCAACAAAAATCTCTGTGTTTTTTGGAAAGTGTTTTTTGATAAAAATTATGGCTTCATTTGTTGCAATTGCTGAAGCAATAAAAATTTTACTTGGCTTCGAGATTTTAGCGAGCGCCTTGTAAACAGCAACCATTGAATTTCCCGTTGCCAACATTGGATCACTGATAATCCAAATTTTCCCTTTCATTTCTGGAATAGCAATGTATTCGACATAAATCTCAAATTCTTCGGGTGTTGTATGTTTTCTGTAGGCAGAAACGAAGGCACTTTCAGAATGATCAAAAACATTCAAAAGACCATTGTGCATCGCTAGGCCAGCTCTTAAAATTGTACATAAAATAGGCTGTTCTTTCGGAATATTTTCAATAGAAATCCCTAATGGAGTTTTTACTTCTATTTTTTTATAGGCTAGTTTTTTTGAAATTTCAAAGCCGATAAATTCAGCAATTCGCTCCATGTTTTTTCTAAACCTCAGCGGATCTTCTTGAATTTTTTCATCACGGATTTCAGCCATGTATTTATTCAAAATCGAATTGGTTTTACTAAGGTCTGTAAGCATTTAATTCTGAGTTTTAATATTGTTTACAGTTTATTGTTTTATGAGTTCTTTGGTATAAACTCTTTGATTGGTAATGATTTTTACAATATAAGTTCCAGAATTTACAGCACTTAAATCAATAAAAGATTCTGCAAAATACTGAGAAGCATTCATTTCTTCGGAATAAATTTTTCTACCCATCAAATCGTAGATTTCAATGGAGGCCTGTTCATTTACCGCACCATTTACTTCAATTGTTGTCATGCCATTCGTTGGATTTGGAAATATAGCAATTTTATGTTCTAAATCGGTTTCATCTATGCCTAGTTCAAATCCAACAGAGAAATCATAACGGTGATAAGATCCAAAATCTCCAGGAAAAAATTCAATATAAGTTCCGCCTACTTTTCGTAAGCGCATTGTCCCTGCTGTTTCTCCTTCAACTTGGGCAGAATACCAAAAAGATAAACCATCATCATCAGTATCTTCAATGATAATAGAATAACATCCCGGAGCCAAATCGAATGTATCTTTATACTGCGTTTGATTTGTTAAATTGTTTCTTTCAAAGAGAATATTTCCGGCATTGTCAATCATTCTGTAATTGTTTTCACTTGCTTTATTATTGGTTGTTAACCAGATAAAAAACGCTCCATCAATACGTTCTGGCGCATCAAATTTTGTAGTTTTCACACTGTTATTTTGGTATTCATCGTTTCCGAAATTTCCGTTAACATCTCGAACAGATGCTGTAAATGTCATATTGCTATCTAAATCTGTCCACCAGGAATTATTAGTAACTGGAATTTCAACAACGGTTTCTTCTAGGAAATCCAGGTTGCCTGTCCAGTTGAATTCTATATTATCACCGTAGGTTATCCAACATATAATTTTGCAAGAAGTCAATGGCATTTGACCAGTATTCTTTAAAATTACTCTCGGATTTGAGCAAGTAGGATTGTATTTGCTGTAATATTCATAATTGTTTGGGTTAAGCACATCTTTTATTGCTGCATCATTTTGAAAATTTGGGTTTGAGTATGAAATTAAGTCATAAGCCGCTATATAATTTCCACCACCTTGCCCTGGATCGGTTGTTGGAACTTGATTAATTACATAATCCAAGCTTACTGTATCTCCCGGACTAACAAGTGGGGTTAATTCAAACTCATGTTCTTTTACTAAATCTCCTGGACACCATCCTTCACGGGCATAAGGCCAAGTTCCACCTTGACCGATATTTGGATTTTCACCACATTCTTTATCCTGCCAAATATTCCATTGAAATCTTGGAACGCCATTTACATTTATTTGGTGATTATTGTTTACCCATTCGCAACAAGCAGAATCGCCAACCTGACCATGACCTGACATTCTTGTTTTGATTTTAAACATCTCAGATGTGTCTGAAAGAACAACATTTGTTGCAGGAAGCACAACATCATTTGCCATGTTTGCAAAGTTATAATTCCTGAAATCTGACCAAATTGGCTCGCGTTTGTGTAAATCTCTTGGAGGTATTCCTTCAATAAAAGCAAAACGTAAATCCAATAATTCTTGTGTATTGTGAGCAGCAAGATCCACTGTATTTCTCAAGTAATCTTGGTAGTCTGTGACATCGTAAATCCATGCAAAACCATTTGGACCTAAGTCAAATTGAATTCCATAAGGAGTGATGTATCTTGCAATTTCAACATCTTTGATTATTTCATAAGGTGTGTTGAAATAGGTAATAGTATCGTTGATTAGCTGTGTTGAAGTTGAGTAGGGAGTCATATTAATAATTTCTCCCTGAGGACTAAATGTGTTAGAAGTTCCACTCGGAACACCAATAAAAGTATTAACAATCTCAAAATGCTTGTTTACCACTTCTTGCTCAAAAATAACAATCGGTTCTTTGATAGAAGGTCTAAGAACGGTTGTTGAGTCCATGTTACCAAGAACAGTTCCTTGCCCAAAAGAAATGCGCGGTATTTTAGTTGACTGTACAACTCCAGCAAGCGGTGATTTATCCCATTTTATCATGCTTCCCATTGTTTCAGACCAACCTTGAGAAAGCATTAATTTATAGTCGTTTTGTGAACGGTCAACACAATAATTTACATCATCAAAATCATAATATACTAGTAGATTACTCCAATTTGGATGAGTTACATCAATTTTATTTTTATAATTGGCAGCAATTGTCGCTTGTGAAAGCGCCGTATTATAAATTCTAAATTCATCAATTTCACCTTTCCAAAAAAGACTTTGGTTCAAACTTGAACCTAGAACTAAGCGATGAATATAGCCGACAGCTCTGTTTAAGTTTGTTCCAGAATGCCATAAAACACCATTTTTGTAGATAAACATTTCTCCACTTGTTTGTTTTTTCACAAAAGCCCAATGATTCCAAGAATTATCCATTTCTGTGCTTGTCATCGTCTTGCTTATGCGATCATAGCCGGAAGAAATTCCCGCATCGAAATACATATTGTTATCACTCCAGGGCATGTGGATATTTAAAATTCTATTGTTTAATGTATCGTATGCTTCCAAGAATGTGCTGTTGGTTCCGCCTATTGCATTTCCTTTCGACCAAAACTCGATACTCAATTCGTTTCCGATGCTTAAATCAGACATTTCAAGCAGGGCATAATTTCCGCCATTAAATTCAAGAACACCATTCTTTCCCTCAAAATTTAAAGCAGTATTCCCATTGATAGTCTCTGTTTGAAATTCCAACGAACTTGAAACTGGATAATCATTTTCAAATGAAAATTCTATGATAATGTTGTCTGTCCCGTTCCATGAATAAGCTTGATAAAAAAGCAACTCATTTTCACCGAGATTCAACTCGGCGAAAGTAAGACCATGAGACGCATTATAAACCTGATTAAACCCCGAAGTATGAAAGCTTGTTAATTCGCTATCTGTTGTAGTTTTCATTGAAATTGATGGAAATAATAAGTCTCCAGAAGTTCCAAGTGAATTAAGAAAAAGTGACAAAGATTGGATATCTCCTGCTTGAATTCCTGCAGCACTCAATTCAGCAGCTGTCAATAACATCTGATATTTTCCGCCATTTTTTGAAGTGTTGAAGGGCAGGGAAGAGGAAGAATTTGAAGTATTTAATGGAATAGAAGTCAAGGAAGGAAGCGAACGAAAGTTTTCTATTCGTTGGTAATTATCAGCTTGTAAATAGGGAATTGGTGTGTAATTAATTAGCGCTGGAGCTTGACAATTTGCAAGGTATTTTGCTTTATCAACTCGAACAGAGTCGAAAATTCCAGTATGGTCAAAAACACGAGTATATGTAAGATAATCCCATTCTCCACAATCATATTGATCCCAAGTTGTTAGTGGACTACATTTTAATTTGTAATACATCAATACTTTTTCAAAGCGTTTTGAATTTAATTCTTCAGGAAAAGTAAAATTTGCTCTTCGCGTAGTTATTGAATCAAAAGTAAAAGTCTTTACCCATGTGGTATCTTGAGAAAAGTGTGCAAAAGATAAACTAAGCCCGATAAATAATAATAGAAATTTTTTCATGTTATTCTTTAATAAATTGTTTTACAATTTTTCTATGTTCTTTAGTAATTCCAATAAAAAAAAGAAATATTTTCAATGCGATACTTTTGCTCAAATATAGTCTTTTATTCAATAATTAGCTCTCTTCCCCATTCTAAAATCATGATTTTTTTATTTGCTTGAATAGGGATTTTTTTAGCAATTTTCTCAACTATTCCTTTCCCTATTTTCTGTTCATCATGCGTTGATAGGATAATTGAAGTTGAAAGTAATTCTGCCATTGAAAGGGCTTTATTTATCCCAAGATTAATAACCTGAGTTCGATAGTAAAATCGGAATTCAGATTGTCATAAAAATCTGTTAGTCAAGGAGTTTACTTGAAGATTTAGCGGGCTAAATCAAGAGGAAACCTGGTTTTTATGCAAAGCAATTAAGTTTTCCGCTGATAAACAACGATTTACTTCATAACCCTTTCTCAATGTATCCCGTTACATTTTCAAAAGTGTGATTAGTAACTCATTGTTTCTGAGCGGTCTGAATCCAATTTTAATAATCGAACTCAGGTTTACAGATAAATCGAACTTATTTTCCGTTCCAGTGAGTCATTGTTAAATCGAGACCCTGAACACAAAAACTTTTTATAAATTCTGTAGCTACAGAAATCCTGGCTG
>RFSL01000171.1 GCA_009923965.1 Flavobacteriia bacterium
TCTTGCGGTTCCAAGAAAGATAAGTCTAGTGACGATAAATTGTTTCTACCACTTGTAGAGATTGCCTCTGCTGAAATAAAATATTTTGAACACTCAATTATTACTCAAGGAAATGTAGAGACTTCTCAAGACATCCTTTTAACTGCTGAAATGGGTGGATTGATTACGAAAGTGAATGTAAAATCTGGAGATCGTGTTTTAGCAGGGCAAACTCTTGTTTTATTAGATGCAGCACTTATTAATTCTGGAGCACAAGAAATTGAAACACAACTAGAATATGCTGAATACATGTTAAAAAAACAGGAGGAATTAAAATCCAAAGGTGTTGGTTCAGAATTTGATTATGAAACTGCACGAAATGCTGTAAAATCATTACGAGCTAAATTAAATTCTTTAAATACTCAGAGAGGAAAGTCAGCGATTAAAGCTCCTTTTTCTGGAATTATTGATGTTGTTTATGCGAAGCAAGGACAGATGGCTGGACCTCAATCTCCTTTGTTGCGCTTAGTAAACAATTCAAATGTGGAAATAACAGCATCAATTTCTGAAAAACATCTTAGCAAGATAAAAGTCGGTACACTCATAGAAGTTTCATTCCCAAATTTTAACAATACTATTCTAAATTTAAAAGTAAATACTGTTGGAAATTTTATAGAGCCAACTAATAGAACTTTTCGAATTGCTGCAAAGGTTAGTGGTAATAAAGAGTTATTACCAAATATGTTGGCTGAACTTAGAATAACTGATTTTACTGTTGAAAATGGCTTAGTAATTCCCGCTAAAAGCATTTTAAAATCTCAAGATAATTCGGACTATGTTTGGGTAGCTCTTCCTTCTTCAAAAGGTAATTTTAAAGTGAAAAAAATAGCCGTTGAGCTAATTGAAAATCAAGATGGTGAAGCACTTATAAAGGATAATGCAGCAATTATGAACGGAACAAAAATTATTGTTGAAGGTGCAAGAGGAATAACAGAAAAAGATCAAGTTAGAATAAAATAATGTCACTAAAAATGGAGAATAACTCAAAAAGTTTTGGACTAACTACAATTTCTGTTAACAACAGAAAAACAGTATTCCTTATTTCTTTTATCATTTTAATAGCTGGGTTTTTGGCATATAATTCAATGCCTAAAGAAAATTTCCCGGAATTAAAAATCCCTGAAATATATGTTGGTATTGCCAAGCCTGGATCCTCTCCAGAATACATGGCAAAAAAAATTACACAATCGGTAGAGAAAGAAATTGGCGGAATCAAGTTAATTGATGAAATAAATTCTAATTCTGTTCATGGTTATACGACTATTCGAATCAAATTTGATTTTAAAATGCCTGTTGATGAAGCATTGCAAAAAGTGAAAGATGCTGTAGATAAAGCAAGAACAAAATCTGATTTTCCTGCTTTGCCTGTCGAACCCAATATTTTTGAGCTCGATCCATCGAAAATGCCCATTATGAATATTAATCTTCGAGGCGAAAATGCAAGTGTTTTAAAGGATGTTGCAAAGAACTTAGAAAAAACATTGGAAGATTTACCAGAAATAAGTGAGGTGGATATTCGAGGAATTCAAGAACAAGAAATGCGAATTGATGTAGATCCAATTAAAGCACAATCTGTTAATGTAACTTTAGATGACATTCAAATGGCTGTAAGCTCAGAAAATCAGACAATTTCTGGCGGGGAAGTTTTGATGAACGGTATGAGAAAAACAATTCGCATAGAAGGTGAATTTAAAGATGCTGATGAACTGCGAAAAGTTGTTGTAAAGCAAGATGAATTTTTACCTGTTCACTTAGAAGATGTTGCCTCAGTTTATTTTGGAAATTCAGATACGACTTCTTACGCCCGTGAATTTGGAAGCTCTGTTGTGATGTTGGACATAAAGAAACAAGCGGGACAAAATTTATTGATAGCTTCTGATAAAATTAATGAGATAATCGCTTTGGCGCAAAAAGATGGCACAATTCCAAGAAGTGTGGATGTGTCTCTTACAAATGATCAATCAAATAATACCCGGGACATGGTCTCAAACCTTGAAAATTCTATCATTTTTGGAATCATTTTAGTCGTAGGCGTCTTGTTATTTTTCTTGGGATTAAGAAATGCGCTTTTTGTGGGTGTAGCAATTCCTCTTTCTATGCTCATGTCCTTTATGATTCTCAATGCTTTAGGTGTTACGCTAAATGTGATGGTTTTGTTTTCCCTTGTTTTGGCTCTTGGTATGTTAGTTGACAATGGAATTGTAATTGTAGAAAATATATACAGATTCATGGATGAAGGATACACAGCTAAAGAAGCAGTAATCGAGGGAGTTGGTGAAGTTGCTTGGCCAATTATTTCTTCAACGGCTACAACCGTTGCAGCTTTTATTCCACTGGCTTTATGGCCTGGAATAATCGGTGAATTTATGAAATTTCTACCCTTGACATTAATGATTGTATTGACATCTTCGTTGTTTGTCGCCCTCGTAATCAATCCTGTACTTGCTGTTAGCTACATGAAAATTAAACAACAAAAACCAAAAAAACAAATTGTTTTTAAGGTCTTTCTATTTTTAAGTGTGATTGGAATTTTCTTTGTGATTTTTGGATTTCTCTCTTTTGGAAACTTGCTTATTTTCTTTGGGTTAATGAGTTTGTTAAATTATTATGTTCTTTATCCAGGAACAATGCGTTTTCAAGAAAAATTCTTACCTTGGTTAGATCGTACTTATGGGCAATTTTTAACATTTGTAATGACTGGAAAACGTCCCTTAAAATTTGTACTAGGCACAATTGCTTTATTATTTTTATCAATTTTATTAATGGTAATTTTTCCTCCTAAAGTGGAGTTCTTTCCAGAAAATGATCCAAATTATGTCAATATTTTTATTTCTCATCCAATTGGAACGGATATAAAAATAACAAATGAAACAAC
>RFSL01000172.1 GCA_009923965.1 Flavobacteriia bacterium
ATTTGATAAACTAATTTATCATCGCGTAATGCAGAAGTCCCACATCCAGTTCCTACAGATTGTAAGTTAACAGTCGCAATGCAACTGCCATTCAATGCTACTTTTGAAACGGATGCGTTAGACCAATCTTTATTGTTCACAGTATACAGAAAATCTCCTGATTTCATCAAATTATCTGGATTTTTTCCATCTGGACCAAGGTCTACTTCATTTCCATAACTTAAGTTATCTAGGTTTAATTTTCCAATGAGACCTTTTTCATTTCCCCACTCGTAGCCATTATTAATTGCAATATAAGCTATTGAACCATCAACAACGATATTTTGACTTGCCCATTTTGGACCAGAAATTGTATCTAATGCTTGAATTAAAGAAAGTGTGTTCGCATCATAAATATGTAAATATGAATCATAGGTTGTGAGGTACTCTCCTCGAGTTGCAACTAATTTATTTTGATAGATTCCTAAATTTCGCACGCCTTGACAAACTACTGAAGCCAATTCCTGATGGGTATTCAAATCCATTTTGTAGATTTTCGAATCTGCAGCGACATAATAAAAATTCCCATCGATGATAAGATCTGACCCAAAACGCATTCCGTTTAAGGTGCTGACTACACTATAAATTTGAGTTGCGGGATCGTAACTACCAATAGTTACTGGGTCAATAATTTCATTTGTTTGATAATCAAAATATCCTTCGTTTAGAACAAGAACTTTGTGTAGGTAGTTTTGCGATAATGCAAAAGCTGAAATTAATAATAGAAAGGAAGTAAAAAGTTGTTTCATTTTTTTTAAGTTTTTAAAACATTAATAAATAAAACAGGCTAAAATGGAATCATAGGGATACGTCTATCCCATTATTGAGTCCGACTTTAATCTGAAGTCATATCTCTTTTCTCAGGCAAGTCTTCTGGCTCACACCCTTTAAGTTTCTACCTTCCCGTTTTAAAACAGTGGCTTATGGAAACCCATTTTAAGTGCTTACAGCTGCAGACACAGCTCCGGAATCTAACCGGATTCCTTTTTAATTTGCTTTTAGGCAAAACCAAAGAACAGGACAAAATTAAATGAAATATTGAGCAATTGCAGTTTTTATTTATTTTTTTGCAATTTAAGTGAAAGGGCCCCTGAATTTTTAATCACCTGAATCAGGTAGTTTCCAGCTGGCAGTTCGCCTGTCTCACAAGGAATTAAGTGTGTTCCTTCACTTAAGTCTTTTGATCCAATTTCTTTAATCATTTGTCCATTTATAGAGTAGATATAAACTGATACTCGTTCATTTAATGTTGTAATTTTTAAGGTGCAATTACTAGGAGTTGGGTTCGGAAATACGATGTTCTTTAAATCTAGTGATTCGTCTTCGCTCAAACCTAAAGTACAGCCACTTAAAACGTTTATAAATGTTATATTATGTTCAAATAAATTTTGAATGGATGAAACCGGAACTTCAAACCAATCTTTCAAAATCGAGGCATAAACATCTCTAAAATCAATTTCCATTTCTACTCCCGATTGTCCATCTATTTGATTGCTTATTTGAGGATTAGGTCCAATTATTCCTGAATTAACACATTTTCCAAATAGGAAAAGAGGAGCGGCATCTCCATGATCTGTTCCAAAACTGCCATTTGAGGCTACTTGTCTTCCAAATTCAGAAAAAGTCATTCCTGCAACCCTTTCCTCTAGACCTAATAATTGCAAATCATTTTGAAATGCAGCAATTGCGTCTGAAAGTTTTTTTAATAAATCTGCATGTTCACCTTGAGTAGTATTTGTTTGTAAAACTTGCGAATCATGGGTGTCAAATCCATTGATATTTAAAATATAAACTTTCGTTTTTAAGCCTCCTGAAATCATTTGTGAAATGTATTTCAATTGAACAGCAATAGAATTTGTTGGGTCATATAGTGTGGATAGTGAATTACCGGAATTTGAAGCTACACTAATCTGATTCCCATATTCATTTGTTTGATTTAGCATTGTAGCAATGTACTCTATCTGCGAACCATAGTATGTGCCATCATTTGCAACGCTTGTCTCCAATAAATTTGCAGCATTAAAGGGGTCACTTACTGCATGAGAAAAATTACCCATTAAACCTTGACAGGTTGTTGATAATTCGGAACCCATACTTATTGCAAAGGGATCAGGAAAATCAATATTTGGGTAATCCTCTGGGAAATTGGCGTGCTCACTCTCAAAATACCTTCCCATCCATCCACTTGTTTGATTGATATCTAAAGAACCACTTGCCCAAATATCCGAAGATCTGAAATGCGAACGATTTTGCTCAGGATAACCAACATTTTGCACTACTGTTAATTTACCTTGCTCAAACATGGTTTGCATTCCAGTCATTATAGGATGAATTCCAACTGAATTTGTCAATGAAAGAATTTGGTTTTGTGGTAGAATAATATTTGGTCTTTGGATCATTAGGTTATCATATTGATCTAAAGGAATAATCATATTTAATCCATCGTTCCCGCCATTTAATCTTATTATAATAAGTACTCGATCTTCGGCATTTTTAGATGAACCAAATAATTTTTTTGTAATAGCTTGCATTCCAAATCCATTTGAAATAAATGGCAAGGACAAGGAGGCCAGAGATAAATTTTTAATAAAGCTTCTTCTTTTCATGCTTAATCGTAGGTTTTCTATTATAATGTTTCGTACTGTGGCATTTTAAAAACGGTATTTAGGACAAAACGCATTCTTATTTTAACAGGATCAGAGACAACTATATTTGTGGGGTCTGAAATATAAGCATTGTATTGATCAGTCCACTCAAAATCTGGTAAGCCGTTGGTTAATATTCCTTTTAAGTAAATTTTTACGCACCTCCCTTATAAAAATTATATGCATGCCCCCCTACTACTAAGCTTTGAAATCAATGATATCTGT
>RFSL01000173.1 GCA_009923965.1 Flavobacteriia bacterium
AAATTCTTCCAAAACATCTGAACCACAAATTCCAATATCCGCCGCGCCAAATTTAACAAAAGTAGCAACGTCAAAACTACGAACTTTAACCAAATCAAGATTTTTGCGGTTAGTTGTAAAAACAAGTTTACGTGAAGATTCATTAAAAAAATATTCTACACAAATTATTGAGGGAAAAAATCCTTCCGATTGCTTTACAGCAGACAGTATTTTTACTAAAATATTAGTAAGAGCTTTGGTCAACAAAAATTCTTTTTATTATCCCTTCAACTCACTTGAAAATATTTCTAAATTATATTCACCTGACAGCAGTTTTAAAATATTTACCTGGCAAATGGTAATCAATGAAAACATGATTCGCCAACATGGAGCCATTCAAATGAAAACTGAGGATGGATCCCTACAATTATTACCACTGATAGATAAATCAGATATTATTATTAATCAAGAAGATACTGTTACCAACAACAGAAGTTGGATAGGCGCTATTTATTATAAAATTATTCGGATAAGTTGTATCTCCCGGAAATAAATTATAGTCGTAATTTAAGCCAATAGATTGATCAATAAAATACTTTCTAGTTTTGTCAATTTTCTTTTTTCCTACGAAAATTAAGCTATGAAAAGAGGTGCGAAAAAAAACATGTCTATTTCTAAAAGACCCTGTATTTTCACTTGTTGAAATAGCAATACTATTCTCCTCAGGAACATTAATAGTTGTTTTTTCAATTCCCGCTAATTCACGATAGCCAAAAGCAAACTCCATATAATCCATAATTCTACTTTTCTTTAGAAACTTTATAGGAATCCCCTTCCATTTAGGGAACTGCAAGAAACCAAATTCTGCAAATACACCATATTTTCCATCTGGATTAATCTCATATACCCCACGCGCACCATTGTTTTCGGATAAAAATCCATGAAGTGTTTCTGAAGAAAGCATATAAGTAGATCCAAAAGCAAAATGATACCCATTTTTTGTAACAATTCGATAATCGTCTCCTTTTACACCTTTTTTAAACCCTCCTTGAGAATAAAGAATAAACGGAAGTAAAAATAAAACTAGAATACATTTCATAACTAAAATTTAAAAGTTAAAATCACTGCTTAAAACTTTCATTTCATTCATCACTTTATCAGAATCCCACACAGATTCTATTTTTGGTATTTGCATGATTATATCCATTATATCGCTTTGCTTTTTACCTTGTTGATATGCCACACTGTACCGAATGTTACTAAATGTTACCTGAGAATAAAGAGGAAGCCAGCTTTTAGGATACAGTTCACTGAATTTAGCCTCAATTTTCTTGCGTAATAAAAATTCAGGATCTGATACATAATCTCGCATAACATAATAATTATCCAAGGATAAATCTTGAAGTGCATCTCCATCCGGTTTGCGCTCGCGACTGTATTCCTCAAAAATCGCCTCCCAATTCTCATTGTGTTTCTTCATTAGATTAGAGAGTACAGTACAATCTTCAAAACCCGCATTCATTCCTTGACCATAAAACGGTACAGTAGCATGTGCAGCATCTCCCATGAGTGCAACCTTGCCATTAGTCCAAGGAGAGCAGCGAATAATTGCTAAATTAGATAAGGGATGATCTTCCCAAGCATCAGCAACAGTTGGAACCATTTCGTAAAAGTCAGGGAAAACAGTTTTGAAGAATGTATTGACTGACTCAGGGGAATTTAATTTATCAAAAGCAAACTTATCGCCCTCATGTGGCATAAACAAAGTACAGGTGAACGACCCATCTTCATTTGCAAGAGCAATCATCATAAAACGACCCCTTGGCCAAATATGAAGAGCATTTTTATCTAACTTATAAGATCCATCTTCATTTGCAGGCAAAAGTAATTCCCTATAACCATCAGCAATGTAATTTTGACTATAATTAAAACGATTTAATTTTTGCATCGCATTGTATCTAACAGCAGAAAATGCTCCATCAACAGCAAAGATTAAGTCAGCTTTTACTTCAAATTTTTCTCCAGTGATAGAATTTTTTAGGTACGCAATACCATTTTTTAAATCAACATTTTGACATTCAAGGTTGTAGTGAATTTCTGCTTTACCATATTTTTCTGCAATGTCCATCATTGTAGCGTTTACTTTTCCTCTGGAGACTGAATAAATAGCTTCTCCTTCCTTTCCATAAGGTTGAAAAGTCAAATTTCCTTCTAAATCGTGCATTACTCTTCCATGCATTGGTATGGCAATTTTTCTAATTTCATCTCCAACTCCAACTGCATCTAAAGCTGTCCAGCCACGAACTGAGAGCGCAAGATTAATCGATTTGCCAGCAGTAATTTCTGCTTTTCGTATATCTGATCTTCTTTCATAAATGGTTACTTTATATCCAGCTTTTGCTAAATAAACAGCCCAAAGTGATCCAACTAAGCCAGCACCAATAATTACAACATTTTTTTCGTTCTTCATAAATTTTATTTTCTCCAGTGCTTTGAGTAAGCTGATTCAAAAAAAGGATTTCTTCTTCTTTCTAGTTTTTTTTTGCGTTGCCAAGAACTCATAAAACGCCAAATTAACAAGCCGCCAATCAACACTGAAACTGCTTGAATAGTAACATTAACATAGGAGATTGTTTGATCTAGTTCTCCAGTATATTTAAATTGAATTAGCTCTTGAATGGTCATACATCTTTTAACAAAATTAATTAGAAATTAAAGAGGCAAAAAAGATGATGACGGGCAATGCTGCAATTGCAAAGCTGTTGCCGCCGATTTCAGGGGAGGCAAGCGGGCCAAAGATGAACTGAGTACCTTTAGCAGAATAGCCAAGCAGATTGGATACACCGGAAGACGCCGCGTTCAACACCACTTTGCCGGTTGAGGTGTACAAGACCAAAGCCG
>RFSL01000174.1 GCA_009923965.1 Flavobacteriia bacterium
ACAGAATTCCAGCTGAAGAATTCTTTGATCTTGACAAGACTTCTGAAAATTTGAAAAAATTAACTGGTAAAGATCTTATTCTTTTTGAAAAACCACAAAAAGACTTCGTAATTCCCAAACTGTGTATTTATCCTGTAAGTAGTATTGAGATCCTTAGTTGTTTGGAATTTCAAAAGAAGTATTACCGTTGCGTACCTAAAATACCCGAAGGTTATTATGGAATTCATTTTCGAATTGAATTGGATTCGATAATACATTATCTTTTTTCTACTAAAGTTCCTACTTAAAGTCGGGTAGTATTTTTTTACCAAAAACCTTGCATTACCTCATTCCGTTCCCTCTTTCAGCACTTTCTTTTTTTTTCTTTTTTTTCTTTTGAAATTATTACTGTGCGCGAAGCGCTGATAATCAGAGCATAATTTTTAACCCCAAATTATGTTCTCTTTCAAATTAAAAACACACAAACTGAATGCTACATATTCAGAGTCTCATTTCTTCATCTTGAATAAAGGAAATCACAGCGGAAAACCAATGAATGATCCCTGCCCGAATTGCTTTGTTTGTATATGCTCCTCAGAGGAAGAAAAAGAAATGCTTTATTGGTTGGTAATGGGATTGTGCCAGGGCAGAGTATTTGAAAAATACCTTTGCGGTTCAGTTATTCCCTTCGTTAGAATCAATGATGTAAAAAAAGCACTCAACTGGCTTTCATTCAATCATACTGCAAAATTAGTTCAGTACAAAAAGAAAGTTATCGCCATTCAGAAGGTGCAGCAGGCCAAGAATTCTATATTGCAACAGCTGCAAAGTCTGCAAAGTTTGCAAAAAGTATTGGTTTCAGATTTGATGAAATAAAAAAAGAGGGCCTTAGCCCCCTTCCTCATCATCATCCATTTTACTTATTCAAAGCATCTTAAATTTCTTTTGTGCATTGTTGTTGTCCTAAAGATATACTGACAACCAATGTTTCAAATTTATCATCCAGTTCCTCAATCACATCAACATCCATTTTGTTTACGCTTGAACTTAAATCTGATCCTGCTTTAAAGCGGACTGTTTTCTTTTTGACATTTAATATCAAATTTGAATTGGTGCACCCACCATCTATTATATTTTCCATGTTTAGTCTTTTTGTTGTTTAAAATAGTTAGCGACCTTTTTCCATAAGAGACTCACTCCAAAACTTACACTTGCTCCAATAGCACCCAATATGATCGTTCTGATAATATCAAAACTTGAAATACTTGCAGCGATACCCAAGGCAGTTCCAGAGAGAGTTCCCCAAATGGTGGAATGGTCATTTCCATGATTCATTACGCAGGCAATGAAATTGTTTGTTCACAATACTTACGAGTTAGAACGAGTGCAACCTCTAGTATCTCATGAGTATCTGTTAAATCTTCATTTACTGAAACATCCATGATATTCACTTTTCCACTTAATTCTGCTCCTGCTTTAAATCTTGTTACGTTCTTTTGTTTCACGTTCAAGATCAGGTCATTTTTGATACAATTTTCCATAATTATTTATTCTTCGTTAATAGTTACTTGGCTTACAGCCGTTATTACAGTTCCACCTAATAAAACATATCCTGCAATGGTGGTTAGTGCAGCAGGAACAGCAATTGGAGCCATCATAATTGTTGTACCAATCGTTACAGCTACCAATCCAATCAATCTCAATTTCTTGAAGAAAGGAGGAGTATCAATTTGCACACGTTCAAGAACGGATGCCAATTTGTCAAAATATACTTTGCTTTTCATATCCTTTAGATTACTTCAATTAATTTTAATGCATTATATGCTCCATTCTTCAAATTGTATTGAACACTATTTACCATTTGGAAAAACTCAATCTTCAATAAAAACAATTTTGCACCAGTACCTGTCGGAACAGCTGTTGGTGTTAAAGTAATCGCTGAAGAAGTTGCAGATATTGGTAGGTTTTGAGAGTTGGTCAATTTTACATCAGCAACACCTGTTGCATAATTGATGTTTGCAAACGCTCCTGAAAAACTTACATGTGTTGCTCCCTCTGGAAAAATTATATCCAATGTTGGAACCAAGCCTGTTATTGTGATTACACCAGTAGCAGTATTAACCGCCCAAGGCTTGAAAAGCATACTGCTTAACATTGCAGCATTGTTAAAATCAAAACCCTTTAATAATGCTTTTGCCTGGGCTGTCGCCATGGCAACACCAACATTTCTCTGACCCCTTACAGAAGTAGTGTCTAAGTTTTTAATCTGCGTCATGATTTTAGTCATTCTCGCTACAACTCTTCCATCAGTTGCATTTAATGAAATAGGTCGTAAATTATCACGTGTCAATTTCCCTGATTTGGCAGAACTACCAAATTCACTGTTGTTCTCACGTGTTCTAATGAACGCAGGATCATTAGCAATTCTGTCTCCATCCACAGAAGTTTTCATTCTTGCCAAGTCTCCATCCTTGGTCTTGTAAAAGTTGACGTTATCTAACGTCCCTTTAATTTTAATTAAGCCTGTTTGTCTTGCCATTTTTTTATGTTTTTAGCAGTTAATAAAATTGGTTCTCTGCTAAATAACGAATTTATTTTCAATGCGTTGCACACCTTGATTTTGTTGCGTTCCTTATCAATATTTTGCTTTAATAACCATTAAAAATGACCTAAATTTTACCCTACTTTTACCTATGGATACTTTACCAAACGCTCATAAAAAACTTGTTTTAAATAAATAGTCCCTGAATGGAATATTTTAGTTACTTTTGCAGAAGTATAAAGCAAAACGTTCATTCAAATAATGCTAATATCATTTGATTAATCAGTGGGTTAATCAGTGGAGATAGCAAAAAGATAAATATAACGAGCT
>RFSL01000175.1 GCA_009923965.1 Flavobacteriia bacterium
CTCAAATATTTAAAGATACAATCGTAGCAGAAGATGGAATGGTGATAGAGCTAAATATTAAGAGATAATAATAGTTTAGTCTTTTTGTATTGATTAAAATCTTATTTTAGTATTCTAAAGATCTTATTTTGAGTGATATTCCTTTAATACCTGGGCGGGGTCTTTCAACAAGAACTGCAACTGAACTCAGATTAGACTTCTTAAAATCTAAAGAAATAAAAATTGATGCCATTGCAGATTATAATCTCGAAATCAATTCTATTCAAAACAACATAGAATCATTTATTGGAAGTGTAGAGATACCATTAGGAATTGTAGGGCCAATAATTTTCAATAATAATAAAAAAGAATATGTCTATGCACCAGTTGGAACTCTAGAGGGGGCCTTAGTTGCTAGTATGAATCGTGGAGCAAAAGCAATCGCATCAAGCAATGGCTTTACTGCAAAAATTCATTGGCAACGTATGGTTAGAACTCCAATTTTATTACTGGAAAATAGTAAACATGCTCAGCCAATAATAGATTGGTTGAAAGCTAATTTTTCTGAAATCAAAAAAAATGCACAAGCGTACTCTAACCACGCTAGTTTAATACAAATTAAAGCAGAATTAGTTGACTTTTCTCTTAATCTTAAGTTTGTTTATGAAACTGGTGATGCTGCAGGACAGAATATGACCACTACTTGTACATGGCATGCCTTATTATATATTGTAGACCGTTTAAAAAATGAATTTTCAGAATATCCATTTGATTACATAATTGAAGGAAACGCTGCTTCTGATAAAAAGGTTGCTTTGAAAAATATTGAAGAAGGAAGGGGTATTCATGTAAGCGCTCAATGCGATATTTCTCGTCAGGTAATTAAAGATATTTTACGTACAACTCCTGAACAAATTCTGAAATTCTATATGCCCACAAAAAAAAATGCGGAAAGTGTTGGTATGGTAAGCTATAATGTAAATGTTGCAAATGCTGTAGCGGCAATTTTTGTGGCGACTGGTCAAGACCTAGCTTGTATTCATGGGTCAAGTTCAGGGCTTTTGCATTTAGAATACATCGGAAATAAAGTAAAACCAGATGGAATTCGTTTACATCTTACATTACCCAATTTAGTTATTGGTACAGTTGGCGGTGGCACACATTTAAAGAAACAAGCCGAAGCATTAGAAATTATGGGTTGTTTGGGGACTGGAAAAGTTAATAGATTTGCACAATTAATTGCAGGCTTTACTATGGGATTAGAACTTTCAACTTATTCAGCGGTTGTAAGCGGTGAGTTTGCTAAATCTCACGAAAAATTAGGCCGTAACAAACCAATTTCATGGTTACTAAAATCAGAAATCACCCCTACATTTCTTCACAGTCATTTCTCAGAACTTCCGGCTAATTGGGTTATCCAAAATCTTGTCTGGAAAGATACCAATTATCTTGAAAATGGTATTATCACAAACATTACTAGTAGAATAACAAAGAAATTAATAGGGTTTTTACCCATGAAATTGGAGTTGAAAGATGGGGCTTTTGAAAATCTATTAATTAAGTCTAAAGCCAAAGACATTGAAGTTTTAAAGGGTTTACACATGATTTTTGCATCAATTGATCCTAAACTTTCTGATTTAATTAAACAACAAAAAAATGAGTTGGAATTCTTTCAATGTCATGAAAAGGAACTAGTAGTATATGAATATCTAAACAAAAAAGGTTTTAAGGCAATGCCAACTTTTTATGGAAAATATATTAATGTAGAGAGAGAAATTTACTTATTAGGTCAGGAGTTGGTTTGTAATGACCAAATTTTATTAAACAACAGCGAAAACAATCCTGAAAAATGGACAGACGATTGGATTAGCTCAAGTCTAAATTGTATTTTTTTAGCGCATAACATGCTAGAATCCTTGCCATTAGAATATCCATCATTGCTCAATATTTTTAAACCATGGAATTCAATAATTTTGTACGAGAAACTTATGGATATTCTCATTGACAATTGTGATGAAGAAGTTCAAACGCTAGTTCTTAAAAACATCAAAGTATCATTATTGAATATTGAAGAAGATTGCAAAAAAATTGAATGGCCAAGAAGTCCAATACACAATGATTTCAACCCTAGAAATATACTTATTCGTTCTAATGAAATGCCCTGCATCATCGATTGGGAATTATCAATGTTGGATTTTCCTCAGCGGGATTTAATTGAATTCTTAAGTTTTGTGCTATCTGAAAAATTTTTAGCAGAAACTTTATTAAATCATTTACATAATCACTTTAACAGTATTGTTTTAAGAAAAGGGCCGGGACATAATTTGGGATTCAAAGAGTACTTAAAAGCATCTGAAATGGCAGTTAGGACTTATATCTGTTGCCGAGTATCTTTTTACGAAATCTCAGGAATTATTGCTAAGTACGATTTTTCAAAGCGAATTTTGGCAGTTTCAATTAGAATGCAAAAAGTAATACTAGATGAATTAAAAAGTCATAAACTATAGAAATGCTTGAAATTTATTCTTCAAAAACTATTTATCTGGCAGGGACATTAATTCCATTAATAGTAAGTAATATTTTACACATGATTGTGGTTAAAAAAAATTGGTTGTCAATTTTGAATTTCCCCATAAATGAAGGTTGGTTTGGGAAAAATAAAACCTATCGCGGATTTATTGTTATACCGCTTGTAAATGGAATCTTATATACAATCTTAAATTGGTCAGAGAGCTATTCTGTATCAGAATTTAATACTGTTATAAATCATAATTTTTCGATAAATAATCCAACACTTTTTCTTTTCATAATTGGAGGGATTTATGGATTGTTTTATGTTATTTTTGAATTACCTAATTCTTTTATCAAAAG
>RFSL01000176.1 GCA_009923965.1 Flavobacteriia bacterium
TCAAACCGTTGCATTTGCTTTGCTTGGCGCGTTTATTCTTTCACTTACATACATTCCAATGATGACAGCTTTGTTCCTTGACAAAAACATTTCACATAAAAAGAACATTTCGGATAGAATGATGGAAATTTTGGAACGTATACATCAAAAATATCTAATCAAAGTTTTAGCTATTCCTAAAATAATTATTGGTTTTGTGGTGGCTTTGTTTGCCATTTCTTTGTTCGTTCTTTCGACACTTGGAGGTGAATTTATACCAGAATTACCCGAGGGAGATTTTGCTGTAGAAACAAGAGTTTTAACAGGTAGCAATATCACCACTTCTTCCAAAGCCATCTTAAAATCAGCACATATTTTATTAGCCAAATTTCCCGAAGTAGAAAAAGTAGTAGGTAAAACAGGAAGCGGAGAAATCCCTACCGACCCAATGCCAATGGAGGCATCTGACATGATGATTATTTTGAAAGAAAAAAGCGAATGGACTTCTGCAAAAACATGGAACGAACTTTCCGAAAAAATGAGTGAAGCATTAAAAGATGTTCCAGGCGTTACATACAGCTTTCAATATCCTGTAGCGATGCGATTTAACGAATTAATGACAGGTTCAAAGCAAGATGTTGTTTGCAAAATATTTGGCGAAAACTTAGACTCACTTTCAAAATACTCAAAGTTGTTGGGCGATGTTGTCAATAAAATTGAGGGAGCAAAAAATATATATGTTGAGCCAATTGACGGACTCCCGCAACTCATTGTCACTTATAATCGTAATCAAATTGCTCAATACGGCTTAAATATTCAAGATATTAACAAAGTAGTGAACACCTCATTTGCAGGACAAAGCAGCGGGTTAGTTTATGAAGATGAAAAGCGTTTTGAATTGGTTGTTCGCCTTGCTGGTGAAAACCGACAAGAGTTAGAAGATGTGCAAAATCTTTTAATCCCTACACCACAAGGAACTCAAATTCCATTGTATCAAATTGCCGATGTTTCCATTCAGGAAAGTGTAAATCAAATTCAAAGAGATGATGCCAAACGTAGAATTATTGTTGGTTTCAACGTTGGAAATAGAGATGTTCAAAGTATTGTAAACGATTTGCAAACACAAATTGAAAAGCAAATAAAATTTCCAAGTGGTTATTATGTTACCTACGGTGGGGCCTTTGAAAATTTAGTGGCAGCAAAAAATCGTTTATCGCTTGCAGTTCCGATTTCCTTATTACTCATTTTTCTATTACTCTATTTTGCTTTCAAATCGGTGAAACACGGTATGCTTATTTATTCGGCAATTCCATTTTCAGCAATTGGCGGCATCTTATTTTTAGCCCTTCGTGGCATGCCCTTCAGTATTAGTGCTGGAATTGGTTTTATCGCCTTGTTTGGCGTTGCTGTGCTTAATGGAATTGTTTTAATATCAGAATATAACCGAATTAAAAAAGAGGGAGAAACTAACTTGAAACAAATTGTTTTGCAAGGCACAAAACACCGATTGCGACCAGTTTTAATGACTGCCTTTGTTGCTTCACTTGGTTTTTTACCAATGGCGTTAAGCAATGGCGCAGGCGCAGAAGTACAAAGGCCTTTGGCAACTGTTGTAATTGGTGGTTTGTTAATTGCAACCTTACTGACGCTTTTTGTTTTACCAGTTCTCTACATTTTGTTTGAGAAAGGTTTTAAAAACAACCCAAAAGTTACAACGACAATTATTTTATTTTTCGTATTTTTTTCTTTTCAAAATCCAAATGCTCAGACACCAATTAATTTGCAAAGTGCTATTGATACTGCTTTAAAAAATAATTTACAAGTAAAAAATGAAAAATTAAATGCAGAATATCAGTTAAAACTAAAGGCAGCAGCCCTTGATATCCCTCAAACAAATTTGATCAGTGAATATGGTCAAATCAACTCATTTTATAAAGATACGAAGTTTGGAATTTCTCAATCTATAAGTTTCCCAATCGTTTATGCAAAACAAAAATCACTTCAAAACGAAAATTACAAAAGCAGTGTTTTAAACATTGTTGTAAAAGAAGTAGAGCTAAAAAAACAAGTAAGTATCGTTTTTTACCTATTGGTTTACTTACAACAAAAACAAAAAATACTATTGGAGAATGATAGTGTTTATAGCGAATTTTTGGAAAAGGCAAACTTTAGATTTGAAAAAGGCGAAACCAATATTTTGGAAAAAACCACTGCAGAAACTCAAAGGGGACAAATTTCAATACAGTTAAACCAGTTGAAGAATGATATTGAAATAGTCCAACTTCAATTTCAGTTGTTACTCAATACCACGGCTGAATTTATACCCTCAGTAGAAAACCCTAAAATTATTTTTGTAGCATCACTTGATACTTCCACAATTAGCATGCATCCGACTTTACGATTTTTACAACAGCAAAAACAAATTTCTTTAGTTAATTTTCAATTGGAAAAATCTAAACTATTACCTAATCTGAATTTTAGTTACTCCAATATGAGTATAAATGGAATAGGAGCCGATAATTTATTTTACAACAGAACAACAAGATTCAATTCGGTTCAGTTTGGTATAGGCGTTCCTTTGTTTTTCGGTGCACAAAAAGCAAAAATAAATTCAAACAAAACCCTTGAATTAATAAGTGAAAACAATTATCGAATTGGTTTACAAACTCTGAATACTGAATATTATACTGTATTTAAAAAGTATCAAAACCAATTACAAACAATAAAGTATTTTGAGGAAACAGCCCTGCAAAATGCAAACACTATAACTAAAACTGCCAACCAACAATTTGCCAATGGAGACATAAATTATTTGGAATGGACAATGCTAATTAACAATGCCCTCAGTATTCAAAGCAATTATATTGATGC
>RFSL01000177.1 GCA_009923965.1 Flavobacteriia bacterium
TAATGGAGAATAAATAAAACAAAAATCATTTGATCGACTAACTTCAGCTAAATTATAAGAATTTAATCCTTCTATTCCTTCAATATGGTAACAGATTTCACCATTACTTTCAACTAATCCTACATCATCGATAAGTGAGAATTGAGTGTTTGGAACTGTTGCAATTTGCTGAAATACGCCATTTACTCCTCTAAATACTTGGTATTCAGTAATTGGTCCATCAAATCCTGAATAAGGCGACCAATTAATTTGATTTATCATGTCGTATTCATCTGTCGTGCCTTGAACAAAAATTGTTTGATTAGAATTTGCGTAATTTCCGTCATTCCCGCAACTATCTATGTATTTTGTTCTGTATTCCCAAGCATTAATACTTGTCGTAGCTTGATTGTCTACAAATAATGTTACATCAGTGATTGAATTTGCTCTTCCAATTTCTTCAAATAATAAGCTAGTAGGATTTTTGCGTTCAAATACTATTTCTTTGACGCCAACTGAGGCATCACAATAATCATATAGTTCAATGGTTTTGTTATTAATTGTTGCAAGTTTAAAATAATGAAAAGCTGGCTGTAGTGGTTGAGGAACAACAAAACAAGAAGGATTTGAAAAGGATGAATAGCCATTTTGTAACATTGCTTCGATAATAAAGCAATAATTTTCTCCACCTTCAACAGAAGTTGAAAATGTATTAGAACTTATGCTGTCTAATAGCAGCCAATATTGATTAGTTTTCACCCAGATTCTATAATAATTGACAGAAGTCCCAAAATAGGATGTCCAACTTAATTGCGTAAGTTCATCACACATGCTGACACTACTTGAAAGAATAAAACTAGAATGTATTGGACTTTTTCCTGATGTTTGATAGGTAATTGGAATAGAACTTGTAAAACAAGAATCAAAAGCAGCCACTGAATAAGAAAATGGTCCCTGGCCATTTGGAGCAGGATAAGAATAACTAGTAGAACCTATTCCGAAAACAGTATCTAATTCAATAGGAAAACCATTGGCTCCAACTATATAAACAACGTATCCATAAGTATCTAAAAGAGGATTTTGATTCCAGTTAATTGTTAAATTACTGATTATTGTGTCAAAGCTAACTGAATAGATTGTGGGAATAGAAGGTGTAATCATATCAGAAAATACTTCGCCTGGCCGATTGGATGTAAAATTACAACTTGTTGTGGCTAGGTTTACCCGGTATCTAATAAATTCTTGGCAGACAGTAATAGTATCAACATATGTTAGTGTGTTGTAAGGCAAACTATCCATAAATGAGAAAAATCCTGTTGGGAATTCCCTATATAAATAGTAATAAGCATTAAAATTTGGTAACTGTGTTGGGTAGGGCATATTCCATTGCAAAACAGCAGTTCCATTAATTGGATTTACCAAATCAAGATGAATATTAGAAATTGTATCGCTGTATTTTAGAGTATTTCCTCCACAACCCGATTGTACAGCAATGTAATAATCTTGTGCTGAATTAACGGATGTTGTAGTAAATTGTGTAGTATTAATGTTATTAATAGTTGCAAGTATGCCATTTTGAACAGAATACACTTTGTAGGATATAAAAGAACTTGAAGGATCTAATACCGATGGCCAAAAAATAGTTAAACTATTATTATTGTTGGTTTGAATGCAAGAAATTTTTGGTGCTTGAATTACACCCTGATTTAAGAGCTTAATTGTTACAGTTTTGTAGGTAACTTTTGGAACTTGGCAATAATCGTCTTGTACTCTAAAGACAAAATTATAACTTACTTCATCAGAAACAGTTCCATAAGCATTAACTAAATGGTCGCAAGATGTTTGCCAATTAAATTGAGCTGAAACGTTTTGTTGTCCCGAAATCGGAATTCCATTATCTAAAGTTGCGCAGGGAATAATATTGCAGCCAGTATTTTGTGTAAAATTAGTTCCAAACATAGGACCAGAAGCTGTTAGAGAAAGTGTTTGTTGGCTACCATTTTGAAGTAAATCATTGTCAATTGCTTGTATATTAAATGAAATTGGATCACCCGCGTTGATAGTTGCCTCAAAAGAATTACCGGGAAATGGTGCGCTTATAGTTGGAGCAGAATTTAAATTGTTACAAGCAAAAACAACCAATTGCATTTCTCGTTCAACCTCAGAAATAAGAATTCCTTGACGATATGATTTGACCAGAATTTTAACTACATAATTTCCAATATTGACACTTGTAAATTTTAATTCTCCAGTTTGATTGTTTATTTCAGCTGCAATATTTGAGGGATTTAAAGAGGTGTTTGGAGTTGGACTGAGAAATGAAAAGTTCGGTTCAAAAGGAACGGGTATTGGATTTAATGGTGGATTGTAAACTCCTGTAGGAAAATTATTATAGGGAATTCCGAATTCAAAAGAAAGCGAATCTAAATCGGGGTCTACAGCATTTGGATTGTATTGGTATTCATTACTTGCACAATGAACAAAAGATGGTTTTTGAAGGAAAAGTGGAGAAGAGTCGCTGCATCCGTTTGCAGTAGAATTTGGATTAGCATATATTTTTGCAACCAAAGTTATTCCATAAGTAGAGGGATTTGTAATATTTGTTATAGTATTACTTCGGGAGAAATTTTCGTAAGTAAAAGCCCAACCTTGACTTGGTGGAATTCCTGCAATAGTAATAGGATCACTTCTGTAAATAATTTTCTCGATTGCTCCAATTCCATTTCCTCCATTTGCATTAGTTCCACAAAGCAATGGACTTGGACCTCCAGAAACGGGGGAGCAAGTTGGCGAAATATCTTCTCTTGAAATAAAAGGAATTGAAATTGAAGTTAGAGTAGGGTGGTTCCAAACT
>RFSL01000178.1 GCA_009923965.1 Flavobacteriia bacterium
AGAAAAATTTAATAGTCAAGTCGGAATTAGGTATTTCAATTTTGCCATTCAAGGATTTATGAATGCTATGCTTGAAGATCTTGAGCGAAGAGAGCTAGATTACCGCGAAATAGGTGATGAGATGTCAATTTCTTACGCAAATAAAATTAAAATTTTAGACGGGAGAATAACTTTAAAAGATTAACATTTGATTTTCAAAGACTAAGAAACAAGTAAATGAAACATTTGGTTTTAAGCGACCCATCAATCAGCCAACGGCTATTTATGGACATTTTGGCAAACCTAACTTCCCCAAGCCCGAAGATTCAAAGGATGCAGGTATTTATTGGGCTCAATCTGGTTTCGTTATGAGCTCTCGTGAGGAAACATTGCAGTGCTATAGAATTGAAACTGCCAAAGGGTGTTTTTACCGGATGATGAAAGATCCAATTTGGGGACATTTGACGTTGAAATGGCCTGTGAAAGGGGGCGTTGAAGCGGCAATCCCTTTCCACTATCCCGAAGGTTTGGTGGAAAGGGTAACTCTGGCTGAGTTTGTAGAGCAAGAAGCTCACAGATTGCCGATATTTCTAGGGGCATCACACATCGGTATCTACCCGAAGTATTCGGTACTTGCCCCCATCCCTGATGGTTATTTACATTTTATCATCTCAAAATCGATGCTGTCTGGCCACGTGAAAAGCTTAAACTTGCAAAGATGGGATGCTCATGAGCAAGTGTTTCAAAGAATCAAACAATGGAAGTGATGAATCTGGAAAGGTCCACTCACAACGAACCATTTTCCGAAAGAATGGCAACCGCTAACCCTGACTTGGATGACTTATCCATTAATTGAAAGGTAAGTCAAGATTGCAAAAACTAAGCAAAAAGTAAATGAAAAATTAACTTAGATTAATAGTGGTTTCAAAACAACTTTAGAAAGCACCACTTCTTTTAGCGATTCTATTTTCTGCTATTAGCTCAATTTTATTAACTTTAACTCTTAAATTTAGTTGCTATGTCAGAGATTATTGAAATTACTAAAGCCTTGGTTGATTTTCGTGATGAACGCGATTGGAAACAATTCCATGATACTAAAAACTTGGCAAGTGCACTATCGATTGAAGTAGCAGAATTGAATGAGCTTTTTCTTTGGAAATCCATCAAAGAATCGGAAGAAGTTGATTTAAAAAGACTAAAAGAAGAATTGGCAGATGTTTTTGCATATGCTTTTCTCTTGGCTGAAAAACATCAATTGGATGTCAAGCAAATTGTGTTGGATAAAATTGCAAGAAACGCAGAGAAATATCCTGTGGAGAAAGCAAAAGGGACTGCTACAAAGTACACAGAATTATGATAGACGATTTTGTGAGTTCGGTAGAGATCAATAAATATTCCTTCAGTAAAGCTGGATCAGCGGAGTATGTTTTGAATACCTATATGAACAATTTGTGGCCTGTTGTTTATATTATTAAAGATGATACAATTGGTGAAGCCTATATCGGAGAATCTACCAATGCAATTAATCGAATGAAAAACCATTTGGCTAATGAGGATAGAAAAAAATTAGCAGATCTCTTGATCATTAGTTGTGACAAATTCAATAAATCTGCAGTTTTGGACATCGAGTCTAATTTAATTCAATACATGTCATCTGATGGCAGGTATAAATTGCAAAATGGAAATACCGGTCTCATTAATCATAACTATTATCAACGTGAACAATACCAGGGTTTGTTTGACAATCTCTGGGAACATTTATTAGTTGAAAAGTATGCGAAGAATCCATTGTCAAGAATTGATAATTCAGATTTATTTAAGTATTCGCCATACAAATCACTTACCAACGACCAACACGATTCAGTATTGGAAATTTTGGGTTTACTCACCAAAAAAGAAGATAATACCATTTTCGTTGAAGGTGGAGCTGGAACAGGCAAAACGATTTTGGCAATTTACATGATGAAGTTGTTGAAAACAGACATCATGGATCACCATTTAGATGCGGAAGATGAAACGTATTCATCTGAGTTAAGAATGATTTCTCAATTAAAAGAAAAGTTCCCGAACCCAAGAGTTGCTCTAGTTGTTCCGATGACTTCCTTGCGTAAAACATTAAAAAAAGTATTTTCCAATGTAAAAGGATTAAAATCTAGTATGGTAATTGGACCTTCGGAGGTTTCAAAAAATGAATACGATGTCTTGATTGTAGATGAAGCACACCGCTTACGGAAACGAAAGAATATTACCAACTTTAAAAGTTTTGACGATGCTAATAAATTGTTGGGTTTTGATATTCACGAAGGAACAGAACTGGATTGGATTTTGAAGCAATCGAAGAATCAAATCTTCTTTTATGATGAAGGGCAATCGATTAAACCTTCTGATATTGATCAAGCAAAATTTATCAAACAAAAATGGAGTTCATCTTTGCTGAAATTGGTTTCGCAACACCGCGTTAAAGGTGGTATGGATTACATCAATTACATTGATAAGCTTTTGCATTGCCGATTGGAAAAAGGATACAAGAAATTCGAAAGTGAGCACTATGAGTTTGTTATCTATGATTCATTAACAGATCTCTATGCCGATTTAAAGAAGAAGGAAGATGAATTTGGCTTGTGTCGTTTACTTTCTGGCTATTCCTGGGAATGGAAATCTGCGAAAAATAACTTGCCCGATATTACCATTGAAGGCTTGAACTTGAAATGGAATACCACCAACGAAGATTGGATCAATTCTCCAAATGCTTTTAATGAGGTAGGATGTATTCATACAACACAAGGTTACGATTTGAATTACACAGGAATTATTGGTATTCTCACAAAGGAAATTCAAGAATTAAA
>RFSL01000179.1 GCA_009923965.1 Flavobacteriia bacterium
TGGGATGGAACGATTAGTGAATCTGGAGAGCAAGCAACGAATGATTTATTTCTGTACTACATCGTTTTGGAAGACCAATACGAAAAGCAGTACATTCGGAAAGGAACAATAACAATGGTCCGTTAAGATGCAGAAAATTTTAATCATACAAACTGCTTTTATCGGAGATGTAATTTTAGCTACACCACTTATTGATAGCTTACACGTACAATTTCCGAATTCTAAGATTGATTTCTTAGTTAAAAATGGCAATCAAAATCTTTTAATCAATCATCCGAACTTAAACAGAGTATTGGTATTTGATAAATCAAAAAAAATAAAAAGTTTACTAGCTCTTCTTAAGGAAATAAGGAAAGAAAAATATGATTTAGTAATTAATTTACAACGTTTTTTTTCCTCGGGATTATTGACAGCTTTTTCAGGAGCAAAGGAAAAACGTGGCTTTAAAAAAAATCCGCTTTCCTTTTTATTTACTAAATCTTTTGATCATACAGTCAATAATGGACTTCATGAAGTGGAGAGAAATTTAGCGCTTATTGAAGATTTATGCAAGAAAACATTAAAATCACCAAAATTATATCCAAGCGCAAGTGATTTTGATAAGATTTCCACTTTCCAGAGTAAAAGTTATTATTGTATTGCACCATCCTCCGTTTGGTTTACAAAGCAAGCACCAAAATCTGTATGGATAAAAACAATCCATTCAATTAAAGATAAAAATGCTATAATTTATCTAATTGGTGGTTCTGAAGATTTTAATCTTTGTGAAGAAATTAGTATTGAAATTAAAAATACAGAAATAAAAAATCTTGCAGGAAAACTCAGTTTAATGGAATCTGCGGCTCTAATAAAAGGAGCAATTAGAACCTTCGTAAATGATTCTGGACCTTTGCACCTTGCTTCAGCAATGAATGCACCTGTTACAGTTTATTTCTGCTCAACAAGTCCAAGTTTTGGGTTTGGACCATTATCTGATGATTCTGAAATTATAGAAGTTAAAAATCTATCTTGCAAACCTTGCGGATTGCATGGATATAAATCTTGTCCGAAAGGACATTTTGAATGTGGCGAAAAACTACTGTAATTATTGTAAAACTTTCTTAACCAAATCCGCAGCTTCTTGTAAGAGAACAACAGAATGAACATTCAGCCCAGAATCTTCAATAATTTTTTTTGCTTCGATAGCATTTGTACCCTGTAAACGAACAATAATTGGCACTGGAATTTCGCCAATATTCTTATATGCATCTACAATTCCTTGCGCAACACGATCACAACGAACGATTCCACCAAATATATTAATAAGAATTGCTTTTACGTTCGGGTCTTTTAATATTATATGAAATGCCTTTTCAACACGTTCTGCATTTGCTGTACCTCCAACATCTAAAAAATTTGCAGGATTTCCGCCGGAAAGTTTGATAATGTCCATAGTCGCCATTGCTAAACCTGCACCATTAACCATACAGCCAACATTTCCATCTAGTTTAACAAAATTTAACCCAACTTCATCTGCTTCTACTTCAGTAGGATCTTCCTCCGATTTATCGCGCATTGCCTCATAATCTGGATGACGAAAAAGTCCATTACCATCAAGCGAAACTTTTGCATCAACGGCAATAATTTTATTATCTGAGGTTTTAAAAAGCGGGTTTATCTCAAACATCGAAGCATCAATTCCTTCATATGCTTTATACAAAGTAGGAATAAACTTCACCATCTGCTTGAAAGCTTCACCCGATAAGCCTAAGTTAAATGCTATTTTCCGCGCTTGAAAGCCTTGAATTCCCACGCGAGGATCAATAAGTTCACGATAGATTTTTTCTGGAGTGTTTTCTGCTACATGTTCAATATTCATTCCACCTTCAGTAGAATATACAATCACATTTTTGCCATTTTCACGGTCTAGAAGAACAGACATATAAAATTCTTCCACTTCTGATTCACCCGGATAATAGACATCTTGAGCAATTAATACTTTACTGACTAACTTTCCAACTCCGTTTGTTTGAAGAGTTTGAAGATGTCCACCTAAAATTCCCCTTACCTTCTCTTCCACTTGGTCTATTCCCTTTGCTAAGACTACACCATGAGAACCTGTTTCCTCAATTGTACCTTTTCCTCTTCCTCCCGCATGAATTTGGGCTTTAATCACGTACCAACTTGTTCCAGTTTTAGCTGTAAGTTCTTTTGCTGCTGCCAAAGCATCTTCAACACGTTCAACAACAATCCCTTCTTGAATAGCTACACCGTAACTTTTAAGTATTAATTTTCCCTGGTATTCATGCAAATTCATAATTCAAATTTTGAAACGTAAAAGTAAGATTTTCTTTTTAAGAAGTAGACTAAGAGAAGAAATAAATCTATTCCATTCTATTTTTCCAAGACGAACTAATTTCCCGTGAAGCATATTCCGAAATTTCTCGGTTTTTTAAGTCGCTCCAAATGGCATCAATTGAATGCGCTAAAGCCACAGCTTCTTCTTGCATTGCCTCACGCATAATACTTGGATCCTGAAAATAATGTTTTACAAAATTAGTATCAAAATTTCCACTTTTAAATGCTGGATGTTTCAGAACATATTTTCCAAAATCCAATGTTGTTTTCACACCAGATATTTGATAATTATCAATTGCTTCAATCGCTCGATCCATTGCTTCTTCTCGGTTTTTACCCCAAACGACAAGTTTAGCAATCATTGGGTCGTAGTAAATTGGAATTTCCATTCCTTCAAGAAAGGCATCATCTACACGAATATTTTTTCCTGCAGGGATTCGGTAGCGATTTAGCGTGCCAATATCTGGCGTAAAT
>RFSL01000180.1 GCA_009923965.1 Flavobacteriia bacterium
ATGTGAACAGAAGTAAAGATATCATCACGAACAACTTTTTCAGAAATTACAATCGCATCCTCAAAATTATAACCTTTCCAAGGCATGAATGCCACTTTTAAATTTTGACCAAGAGCTAATTCGCCTTTTTGCGTTGCAAATCCTTCACAAAGAACCTGTCCTTTTTCAACTCTATCGCCTTTTTGTACAATTGGTTTCAAGTTGATACACGTACTTTGGTTTGTTTTCATGAATTTAGTAAGCTTGTAATGAATTACTTCACTGTCAAAACTCACTAATTTATCTTCAGCATTCCAATCGTAACGAATGATAATCTCATTTGCATCTACATATTCTACAGTTCCATTACCTTCAGCGTTTATTAGAACACGAGAATCACGAGCAACTAAACGCTCAATTCCTGTTCCAACAATTGGAGAATTCGGACGAAGAAGCGGAACCGCTTGACGCTGCATGTTTGATCCCATCAAAGCACGATTCGCGTCATCATGCTCCAAAAATGGAATAGAAGAGGCCGCAATCGATGCAATTTGGTTGGCACCAACATCCATTAAATGAAGTGCTTTTGGAGTTACAACGGGGAAATCACCTTCAAATCGAGCTTTAACAAGATCTGATAAGAAATTTCCTTTATCATCAATATTCTCAATAGCTTGAGCAATAATTTTTGAGTTTTCTTCTTCTGCAGCCAAATAAATTGGTGTATCATTTAAAGAAACTTTTCCGTTTTCAACTTTTCTATAAGGCGTCTCAATGAAACCTAACTTGTTCACTTTTGCAAAAACACAAAGCGAAGAAATCAATCCAATGTTTGGTCCTTCTGGCGTTTCAATTGTACACAAACGACCATAGTGCGTATAATGTACATCTCGTACCTCAAATCCAGCTCTTTCACGTGAAAGTCCGCCTGGCCCTAGGGCAGAAAGACGACGTTTGTGAGTTACCTCCGAAAGTGGATTCGTTTGATCCATAAATTGAGACAATTGATTTGTTCCAAAAAATGAATTAATAACCGAAGACAAAGTTTTTGCATTAATTAAGTCGATTGGTGTAAAAACCTCGTTATCACGAACATTCATTCGTTCACGGATTGTACGCGCCATTCTAGATAAACCAACTCCAAACTGAGAATACAATTGTTCACCAACTGTTCTTACTCGACGATTTGATAAATGGTCAATATCATCAATATCCGCTTTTGAATTAATCAATTCAATAAGGTATTTAATGATGTTTATAATATCTGTTTTTGTAAGAACACGAGACTGTTCAGAATTGTCAAGTCCTAATTTCTTATTTAAACGGAAGCGACCAACTTCTCCTAAGTCATAACGTGCATCTGAGAAAAATAATTTTTCAAAAACACCCTTTGCAGTTTCATAGTCGGGCGGATCTGCATTCCTTAATTGACGATAAATGTGTTCAACCGCTTCTTTTTCAGAATTGGAAACGTCTTTTTGTAAGGTGTTATAGATAATTGTAAAATCTGTAGAATTAGCATCTTCTTTGTGAAGAATAACCGATTTTGCTCCAGAATCCATGATTAAGTCTAAGTGCTCATCACCAATTACAATCTCACGATCAAGAATAACTTCATTTCTTTCAATAGAAACAACTTCTCCTGTATCCTCATCTACAAAATCTTCTATCCAAGTTTTCAAAACCCTTGCAGCAAGTCTTCTACCTACTAATTTTTTTATGTTTGCTTTGCTAATTTTTATTTCATCAGCAAGGCCAAAAATTTCTAAAATATCTTTATCCGTTTCATACCCAATAGCTCTAAATAAGGTTGTAACAGGAAGTTTCTTTTTACGATCGATGTAAGCATACATGATATTATTAATATCTGTAGCAAATTCTATCCATGAACCTTTAAAAGGAATTATTCTTGCGGAATAAAGTTTTGTGCCATTTGCGTGACGACTTTGACCAAAGAATACACCTGGAGAACGATGTAATTGAGAAACAATCACACGTTCTGCTCCATTCACAACGAAAGAACCTTTCGGAGTCATGTAAGGAATTGTACCTAAATATACATCCTGAACAATTGTTTCAAAATCCTCATGCTCCGGATCAGTACAGTATAATTTTAATTTTGCTTTAAGAGGCACGCTGTAAGTCAAGCCGCGCTCAATACACTCTGCAATAGAATATCTTGGTGGATCAATAAAGTAATCCAAAAATTCTAATACGAATTGATTTCTGGTGTCTGTTATCGGAAAATTCTCCGCGAACACTTTAAAGAGGCCCTCGCTATCTCTATTTTCAGGAGTAGTTTCTAGTTGAAAGAACTCTTTAAAAGATTTTAACTGAATTTCCAAAAAATCTGGATATTCAAACTGGTTTTTGCTTGACGCAAAGTTAATTCTGGTTGAATTATTTGATGTTGCCAATGCTTTTATTTTTTAGTAATTGGAAATTATTAACTTAGGTAACTGCTCAAAAACAGGACTAGGCATACTCAAAATGAGCTGCCTATCCTGTAAATTTTAAAGATTATTATTTAACCTCAACTTCAGCACCAGCTTCTTCTAAAGACTTTCTTAGGCCTTCAGCCTCATCTTTAGAAACTCCTTCTTTCAATGTAGATGGAGCAGCATCAACTAGATCTTTAGATTCTTTTAATCCGTTACCAGTAAGTTCTTTTACGAGCTTTACGACTTGTAATTTGTTAGGTCCACCAGCCTTAAGGATAACATCGAATTCTGTTTTCTCAGCAGCAGCTTCTTCACCACCACCAGTAGCAGCACCGCCAGCCATCATAACTGGAGCCGCAGCAGCAGGTTCGATACC
>RFSL01000019.1 GCA_009923965.1 Flavobacteriia bacterium
ACCGTTTTCTTAAAAATAAATCTGAGAGGTGGTTAGAATTACGAGCAAATTTTGGAAATATATTTTTATATAATAATTCAACCGGTGTAGGGAATAATTACCGTATGTCAATGAGTGGCGCACGGGGAAATCAAGATTTATTTATGGAGGAGTATAACTTAGGTCGCTATGAAACTTCAGGAATATGGTCGCAGCAACGAATGAATAATTTTGGTAATTTCTCTAGCACTTCTGATTTTGGAAGCTCTTCTTTTTGGATGGCTTCAACTAATCTGTTTACTCAAATTCCATATATCCCAAAAATTATTGGGGTTTTTGCTGATTTTGGTGCATTTTACGATGGAGCTACTGTTCATTCTATGTATAATGCAGGTATTGGAGTAAGGCTTTCAGGTATTTTAAGTATTTCGTTTCCTTTTGTGCAAAGCTTGAATATGGGTACAGATATATTTACTAACTATCAAAATAAAATCCGATTCACATTAAAATTAAATCCTCTTAATAAGGGAATTTTAAATCAGATATTAAACTAACTTTAAACAAATAAAAATTATTATGACTGAATCAACTGAATCAAAAGTGTCATTTGGCAAAGTTTTTTGGCCAAGTTTAGTAGCAATTATGATTGCAAGCATTGCAGGCCTTGTATTTTTCTTTTTGATTTTAGGAGGGATTATTGGTGCTTTTAGTGATTTCGGACCTGAACCTTTAGCACTTAAAGAAAAAACAATCTTACACATGCAATTAAAGGGTTCTATTTTAGAAAAAGCTGATGCTGATTTTGATCCTACAACATTTACAATTTCAAAAAGTATTGGACTACCAGATATTTTATATGGTTTAAATAAAGCGAAAGAAGATAAAAATATTAAAGGGCTCTTTATTGATGTTTCGGATGTAGATTGTGGTATGGCAACAGCACGTGAGATAAGAAATGCACTAAAAGATTTTCAGAAAAGCGGAAAGTTTGTTGTTGCTTATAACTCAGGAGAGTATATTTCACAAAAAGCATATTACATAAGCTCTGCTGCAAAAGAAGCGTTTGGATTTCCAACTTCTGCTTTTCAATTAACTGGATTGGGTGGTGAAATGATGTATTACAAAGGAATGTTGGATAAATTAGATTTAGAAGTGGAAATTATTCGTGGAAAAAATAATGATTTTAAAAGTGCTGTTGAACCATTTTTTAGGACAAGCATGAGTGATTCAAGTCGTGTGCAAGTTAAGAGATACATCACCTCTATTTGGGAAGATATGTGCAACGACATTGCGCTTGACCGCAAGATAAAAACACAAGATTTAAATCTTATAGCTGATGAGTTAAAAATTACTCGCGCTGAGGATGCTGTTTCTTTTGGACTTTTAGATGGTGTTAAATACCGAGATGAAATGATGGAATATTTAATGAAAAAAGTTTCTGAAAAATCAGAAGATAAACTAGAATTTCAGGATTTTGAGAAATATGCTACAAGCACTTTTTATGATGACCAGGCAATTACAAAAAATCAATATCCTTCTATTGCAGTCATTTTAGCAGAAGGGGAGGTTTCTACTGACGGAGATGGCTTGAGTTCTATCGAAATCTGTAAACTTTTTAAAAAGGTAAGAAATGAAAAATCAATTAAAACTGTTGTTTTTCGTATAAATAGTCCTGGAGGAAGCGCTTTGGCAAGTGAAGAAATTTGGCGCGAGGTTGCGTTAACAAATAAAGTAAAAAAAGTAACCGTTTCTATGGGAGATGTTGCAGCTTCTGGAGGTTATTACATTGCATGTCCAGCTTATAAGATTTTTGCTGAATCAACAACAATTACAGGGTCAATTGGAGTCTTTGGAATGATTCCTTATACTGGAAAGATGCTTCAAAACAAATTGGGTATTACATTCGACCAAGTTAGTACAAACAAACATTCTGTGCTTTCCACTAATCGCAAATTAAGCCCTGAAGAATTGGCTATTACACAAGCTGAGGTGGATCAGATTTACGATCAATTTTTAAAGCGTGTTGCAGATGGTCGCAAGATGACAAAAGAGGAAGTAAATGTTATAGCTCGAGGTCGAGTTTGGACAGGGCGAGATGCTTTGCGAATCGGTTTAGTAGATCAATTGGGTGGCTTGCCTGATGCTATCGCTTTTGCAACAAATAATGCTAAATTAAAAAATCCTAAAGTTATATATTACCCATTTAAGGAAGATGATTCATTTTCACAACTCATTGAATTAATTGAAGAAGAAACGGAAAATGATGTCCGTATAAAATCAAATGCTATGCCTAAAGAATTTATTGAATATTACGAGAAGTTGAAGAAAATTGAGGGAATGTCTGGAATTCAAATGAGATTGCCCTATGATTTAACAATCAAATAATCGGATTAAAATAATTTCGGAAATTTAATCGGATTTTCCTCTGTTAAAATTCCGTATGCTTTCTCAACAATGTCATCGATACTCGGTTTTGAGAAATAATCCCCATCTGATCCGTATGCAGGTCTATGATCTTTAGCACTTAATGTTTCGGGTGCTGAGTCTAAGAAATTATAAGCTTTTTGTTCAACAAGAATTTTATCTAAGATAAAAGCAGTAGCTCCGCTGCTAACATCTTCATCAACAATTAATAAACGATTTGTTTTCTCCAATGATTTAGCAATAACATGATGAATATCAAAGGGTAAAAGTGTCTGCACATCTATTAATTCGACAGAAATACCCATTTCTTCTAACGTTTTTCCTGCAACTTCACATAAATTGAAGGTAGAGCCATAAGAAACGATAGTTAAATCTGTGCCGTTTTGTGTAATTTCAGGAATTCCTAAGGGTTCTCTGAACTCTCCAATATTAATCGGTAAGCGCTCTTTCGTTCTGTAACCATTCAAAGGTTCTATAACCAGCGCGGGTTCATCTGCTTGCATCAAAGTATTGTAAAATCCTGCAGCTTTTGTCATATTTCGAGGCACACAAATATGAATTCCACGCAATGAATTAACAATCATTCCCATAGGAGAACCGCTGTGCCAAATTCCTTCCAAACGATGTCCTCGTGTACTAATTATTAAAGGTGCTTTTTGACCTCCTTTTGTGCGATATTGAAGTGTTGCAAGATCGTCTGATAAAATTTGAATTGCATACAAAAGATAATCCAAGTATTGAATTTCTGCAATTGGGCGCAAACCTCGCATCGCTAAACCAATTCCTTGACCGATAATCGTACATTCACGAATGCCTGTGTCAAAAACCCTCAAATCACCAAATTGATCTTGAAGTCCTTCCAAGGTTTGATTAACGCCACCAATTTTTCCAGCATCTTCACCAAAAACTAATAATTCAGGAAACTTTTCTAATAATTTTCTGTAATTGTCTCGAAGAATAATTCTGCCGTCTTCCATGGCAATTTCTTGATCGTAATCAGGAGGAATAGCTTCGATTTTTAATGCTGATTTAGCTGATTCCGAATGAAGATTGGAGCTATAACGATCAAAATTCTCTTTAATATTTCCGCTAATCCACTCTGATAATCTTATTTTTGAAGGAGAATTCTCCGCTCTTACCATGCGTAATACTTTTCTAGATAAGCTTACAATATCTTTGCGAATTGGTTCAATTGTTTTTTCAAGTCCTTCAATTTCTTTGTTAATAAATACGCCATTTGGACTTTCATCTGCCAAAGATTTCAAGATAGCAATTAGCGCTGAATAATCTATTTTAATAGAGTCATTAAAAGATTTCCATGCGCTAGTTTTTGCAAGTCGCACCTTTTCCTTTGCTTCACTCTGGATTTTTTCTAAATCTTCTAAACTTGCGAGGGCTAAGCCATTTACATTAAAAGCTAATATCCATTCTTTAAATTTTTGAATACAGTCGAAATCTGTTTCCCATTTTAAGCGTTCTTCAGATTTATAACGTTCGTGTGAACCTGAAGTTGAATGACCTTGCGGTTGATTAACCTCCATTACATGAACTAAAACTGGAACATGTTCTGTACGGGCTAAGTGAACAGCTTTTTCATATGTTTCACAAAGATCTGCATAATCCCAACCTTTTGTAACGAAAATTTCGTAGCCAGATTTTTCTTTTGTACGCTGCATTCCTGCTAAAGCTTCTGAAATACTTCCTTTTGTGGTTTGAAATTCTCTAGGCACGGAAATTCCAAATCCGTCGTCCCAAATAGACATAACCATTGGAACTTGAAGAACGCCTGCTGCGTTAATTGTTTCCCAAAAAGGCCCTTCAGAGGTAGAAGCATCGCCTATTGTTCCAAATGCTACTTCATTTCCTTCGTTACTAAAATTTTTAAATTCCGATAAATTCCGTAATTGAGAATTGTTACGATACATTTTTGATGCCAATGCTAAACCAAGTAATCGGGGCATTTGTCCTGCTGTTGGCGAAATATCTGCAGCACTATTTTTTTTTGACATTAAATTTTGCCACTCACCATTTTCATCGAGATTCCGTGTAGAAAAATGACCGCCCATTTGCCGCCCAGCTGATTGAGGTTCGAATTCTAAATCAGTATGTGCATATAAACTTGCAAAATATTGTTCAATTGTTAATTCCTCAATTGCCATCATGATTGTTTGATCACGGTAATATCCAGAACGAAAATCGCCATTTTGGAATTGTTTTGCTAAGGCAATTTGAGCCAATTCTTTACCATCTCCAAAAATTCCAAATTTTGCTTTTCCCGTAAGAACTTCTTTTCTTCCTAAGAGGGATGTTTCACGAGATTCACAAGCCAAGCGATAATCAGCTAAGATTTGATCCTTAAATGTATTAAAGTCAATTGCTATATTTTCACTAATTGTTGTGCTTTCAGTCATATTTTTGAAATCAGTGACAAATATACGGAAAAGTCGTTTGTAAGGGAAAATTTACGAATTTTGAATAAATTATTTTAAATGGTAAAGATTGAATTGTGCGCAGCCACCCAAGAGGCAGTTTTATTAGCAAAAGAAAAGGGATTAGACCGAATAGAACTTTGTCAAAATCTTGAACAAGGAGGACTTACACCATCATTTGGTATGATTGAATATGCTATGGATTTAGGGCTAGAAACGCATGTGTTAATTCGCCCAAGAGCCGGAGGATTTTGTTATTCTAAAGAAGAACTAAAAGTTATTTTTAAGGATATTATCTCCTGTAAGAAACTTGGCGTTCATGGAGTTGTAGTTGGCGTTCTAAAAAATAATTTTGAAATCGATGAAGATGTTTTAAAGCAAATAAATGCAATTAGTGGCGATTTGGTTTTAACATTTCATCGTGCTTTTGATGAAACAATAGACTGGAAAAAATCAATGGATATATTGATTAAACACCACTTTAAAAGAATTCTGACATCTGGTTTTAGTTCCAATGTAGACAATGGATTTACAGTTCTAAAAGAAATGATAGCTTATTCAAATAATCGAATTGAAATTATGCCGGGTGGAGGTGTAAGTCCTTCAAATGCACAAAAAATAATTCGTGAATTAAAACCAAAAGGAATTCATTTTTCAGCAACCACAAATGCACTTTTGGATGAAGATTCTGCTTTTTCAGAAAAAGTCTTGAAGGTTGATCCAAAAAAAGTAAATCGAATTGTATCAATTATCAGAGAGTAAGCCTTTATACAAAATGAACTATTCAATGTTCTATTTAGTATCTTTGCATCTAAATTAAAATAAATGGCTTTAAAATGTGGAATTGTAGGATTACCGAATGTTGGAAAATCTACACTTTTTAATTGTTTGTCAAACGCAAAAGCACAAGCTGCAAACTTTCCTTTTTGTACTATTGAACCAAATATCGGTACTATTTCTATTCCCGACGAACGTTTGGAAAAATTAGAAGTCTTGGTTAAGCCTGAGCGAGTTGTTCCCACTACCATGGAAATTGTTGATATCGCAGGACTTGTGAAAGGTGCTTCAAAAGGTGAAGGGCTTGGTAATCAATTTTTAGCAAATATAAGGGAAACAGATGCAATTTTACATGTATTGCGTTGTTTTGACGATGATAATGTTATTCACGTTGATGGAAATGTAAATCCTATTCGCGATAAAGAAATTATTGATATTGAATTACAACTTAAGGATTTAGATACAATTGAAAAAAAAATAAGTAGCTTATCGCGAATTATCAAATCTGGAGACAAAGATTCAGTGAAAGAAAATGAATTAGCACTAAAAATAAAAGAAGGTCTTGAAAAAGGTATTTCAACGCGAGCTTTAGATTTTACACAAGAAGAACGCGACATTGTTCACCGTTTTAATTTGATAACTTCAAAACCTGTTTTATATGTTTGTAATGTTGATGAAGCATCCGTAAAAACAGGAAATCATCATGTTGAAAGTGTTATAAAATCAGTGGCGAATGAAAAAGCACAAGTGTTAATGATTGGTGCTAAAATCGAAGCAGATATTACCGAGTTGGAAACCTACGATGAACGTCAACTATTTTTAGACGAATTGGGATTAGAGGAACCAGGAGTAAATCGCTTGATTCGATCTGCTTATTCCTTATTGAATTTACAAACCTATTTTACTGCTGGAGTTAAGGAAGTTCGTGCATGGACAATCCGAAAAGGAATGACAGCACCACAAGCAGCAAGTGTAATTCATACAGATTTTGAAAAAGGCTTCATCCGCGCTGAGGTAATGAAATATACAGATTTTATTTCTTTTGGCTCTGAATTGGCATTGAAGGAAGCAGGGAAATTTAAAGTAGAAGGAAAAGAATACATTGTTGAAGATGGCGATTTAATGCATTTTAGATTCAATGTCTAATTTTATTTTCAATTAAGTAGTATAATTTTAAGGATATGATAACAGCAAATAATCCAAATTTAAAATCGTGGGTAAGCGTTCCTGAAAATTCTGATTTTCCCATTCAAAATTTACCTTTTGGAATTATAAACAGCGCTATTCTTTCAAAAAGAGTTGCTGTGAGAATTGGAGATTATGCTCTCGATTTAAAAGTGTTATCTGAACTGGGATATTTGAAAGATACAGGTTTTGATAGCAGTGATTTTGATTCACCTTTTTTAAATCCGATGATGAAAAAAGGAAAACTTGCAGTTCGAGGATTGCGTAATCGGATTTCTGAATTATTGCTTCATTCCTCAACTTCTCTTCAAAATAATCCTTCTCAAATTGAACAAGTACTTCATTTAATTTCAGATGTAGAAGTGTCTATGCCTGTCGAAATTGGAGATTACACAGATTTTTATTCAAGTAAAGAACATGCCACAAATGTTGGAATGATGTTCAGGGATCCTGCAAATGCGCTCTTGCCAAATTGGTTGTGGATTCCAGTTGCTTATCATGGGCGAGCATCTTCGATTGTGCTTTCTGGTCAAGATATTCACAGACCAAAGGGCCAAATAAAACCAAGTGCTGATGAAGACCCAATTTTTACTCCTTCTCGACAAGTTGATTTTGAGTTAGAAATGGCTTTTATTACTTTCGATGGAAAACCACTTGGAGATTCAATTTCAACAGAAGAAGCAGATTCCTATATTTTTGGACTCTGTCTTTTTAATGATTGGTCGGCGCGCGATATTCAAGCTTGGGAATATGTTCCTTTAGGTCCATTTCTAGGAAAAAATTTCGCATCTTCTATTTCTGCTTGGATTGTAACTTTAGATGCCCTCGAACCTTTTGCGGTGGAATCGCCTGAACAAAATCCTAAGGTTTTGCCTTATTTGGAATTCGATGGGAAAAAAGCATATGATATTCAACTTCAAGTTGGAATTCTTACAAATAACAAAGATGAAACAGTAGTTTGCAATTCTAATTTCAAATACATGTATTGGAATATGGCGCAGCAATTGGCGCATCACACTTCTAACGGTTGTAATATTCGTTGTGGTGATTTATTGGGATCCGGAACAATATCAGGGAAAAGTGAAGACTCTTTCGGTTCAATGCTTGAATTAACTTGGCGAGGATCAAAACCCCTCAAAATAAAAGATGGCTCTGAACGCAAATTTATAAATGATGGTGACAGCGTTATAATGCGAGGTTATACCGAAAGAAATGGAGTGCGAATTGGCTTTGGCGAATTGAAATCTAAATTATTACCCGCAAAATAATGCAGGAATATAGTCCAGAAATAGCTATTGATATTGAGCAAGAGCGAAAAGATATCTTAAATGCATTTAAGGGCTTATTACGCGCTTTAAAAAATCGCTCTAAAGAAGATACCCGACTTATTCGCAAAGCTTTTGATGTTTCACTTGAAGCACATAAAGATATGCGCCGCAAGTCTGGTGAACCATACATTTACCATCCGATTTCTGTAGCGAGAATTTGTGTTGAAGAAATGGGGCTTGGAGCTACTTCAATTGTTTGCGCTTTGCTTCATGATACAGTAGAAGATACACATATCACACTTCAAGATGTTGAAGATCTTTTTGGATCGAAAGTGCGACTTATTATTGATGGCTTGACAAAAATTCCAGAAGTTTTTGATGAAAACGCATCGATTCAAGCTGAGAATTTCCGGAAAATGATTTTAACAATTTCAGATGATTTTAGGGTTGTTCTGATAAAATTAGCCGATCGCTTGCACAACATGCGGACCTTGGGAAGTATGCGCCCAGAAAAACAATTAAAAATTGCTTCTGAAACAAAATTTCTCTATGCTCCATTAGCGCATCGCTTGGGATTATATTCTGTAAAATCAGAATTAGAAGATTTATCAATGTTATACTGTGAAACCGATATTTACAATGAAATAGCTCGGAAATTAAAAAATACTGCAGATGTCCGAAATCGTTTTATCCGACGATTTATGGCACCAATTAAAGAAACTTTACTTCATGAAGGATATATATTTGATATAAAGGCACGTACAAAGTCAATTTCCTCGATTTGGAGAAAAATGCAGTTTAAGGACATTCCTTTTGAGGAGGTCTTTGATATTTTTGCTATTCGCATTATTTTGGAAACACCTGTAGAATTAGAAAAACCAGATTGTTGGAGAATTTACAGCATTGTTACTGATTATTATCAACCGAGTCCTGAGCGATTGAGAGATTGGATTTCAACTCCTCGCGCTAATGGATACGAATCATTACATACAACTGTAATGTCGCCAAATGGTAAATGGATTGAGGTTCAAATTCGTTCAAAAAGAATGGATGAAATTGCTGAAAAAGGTTTGGCAGCTCATTACAAATACAAGGAAATAAATAATGAGGATAATAAGTTTGATCGTTGGATTGCAGAAATCAGAGATCTTTTAGACAATACCGAGGCCACGGCAATGGATTTTGTAAATGATTTCCGCCTAAACTTATTTAATGATGAAATTTATATTTTTACTCCCAAAGGTGAATTAAGAGTTTTACCAATTGGTTCTACAATTTTAGATTTTGCATACGATATCCATACGGATATTGGAGATAAATGTATTGGCGCAAAAGTTAACAATCGATTGATGCCTTTAAGTTATCAATTAATCAATGGCGATCAGCTTGAAATTATTACTTCTCCAAAACAAAAACCAAATGAAGAATGGCTTCGTTTTGTTGTAACAGCACGTGCAAAGCAAAAAATAAAGTCTTCTTTAAATGAAGAAAGAAAAATAATTGTCGAAGATGGCCAAGAAATTTTGCTGCGTAAATTTAAACAATTCAACCTGCGAAGCACCAACCATAATATTTCATTTTTAGAGCGTTATTTTAATTTGTCAAGTACTTCAGAATTGTATTTTAGAATTGCAAAAGGAAAAATAGATCTTGCTATACTCAGGGAACAGGAAATTGTCGATGGAAATATTAAATTAACCAGAAAAGACAATTTAAAAAAGCCGAATCTTGTCGAAAATAATTTTGAGGGAATTGATACCAAACATGATACAATTTTAATTGGCGATGATTTTAAAGGTTTTGAATACCACTTAGCGAAATGCTGTAATCCTATTCCTGGAGATATTGTTTTTGGATTTATTACGATGAATGATGGCATTAAAATACACCGTGGTAATTGCCCGAATGCTGGAGATTTATTATCAAAATTAGCATTTCGTTGCATCAAAGCAACATGGAAACAGGATAAGTTAGTTGAGCGAATTGCGGCTATTAAAATTATTGGAATTGATCAAATTGGTTTGGTTAATAAGTTGACGGATATCATTTCCAAACAAAATAATATTAATATGAAAAGTATTTCATTTGAGACAACTGATGGTGTCTTTGAAGGAAGAATAAAAGTACTGGTTTTTGATACGGAACATTTAGAACAATTAACCAATAAATTTGGAGAGGTAGATGGTGTTCAGCGAGTTACACGTTGGGATACGGAAGAAGAAAGTCAATTTTAATCGCTGAAAACAAATGAATTTTTTGGTCTTAGTGCAGCATTCCAAACAAAGTTTTTTATAAATTGCTCTTCGGGTTTAATCTGATCCATTGGAAAGAAGATGCCATCAGGTTTATCATAGTATGTTATACCCCTAACTTCCCCACTGTCCAAATAGACTTTTAATTTTGAAGCAAAAATACGGTTTAGCCCCATTCTTTTATTAGAGATAAGTGAATCTTTATTTTCTTCTTCCTCGGGATATAAAATTGTCCAAGCATTTCCCAACAAATCAACACGAACTAATTCATTGTTTTTAAGCCAAGCTATCATCTCGCGTCCAGACAATTGATTGTAAAATATCCCAGAATCTAGTTCCATTAAAGCACTTGTTTTTCCACTTATTTCAATTTTTTCAATTATACTATCATTTAGGGTTATATCCATCTTTTCGCCTTTTAATTCTGCATTTTCTGACCAAACAATTGGGTTAGACCTCAATTTTAATAACTTGATCTTTGGTCTATACTCGGCACTATCGGATATTGCTTCTAATTTATTTTGAAAAATTTGCACCTTGGCATGAGCAAAAATCACTTCTAATTGATTAAGTGAATCTTTTTTCAGAATTAAACTATCTGCAAAAACATAAACAGTATCTTTTTCTTGCAGTTTTACTGACACTGCTTTTCCACATAAATGAGCAGTATGCAAAGAATCATTTGCAAACCCTTTATTGCCAAGAAATATTAAGTTTTGTTTTAAATCTTTAATAAACACATTGCCAGTTCCTTTAAAAATTTGTCTCGGTTTGTTGTAATAAATAGTATCTCCGCGAATGATATTTGTTTTTTGAATAATTTCAGCTTTATTATAAAGAGTTGCTTCATTCTTATTTACATGATACCAGCCATTTTTGCAAAATATAGTTATACTATCATTTATCACTTTTGTTGGACCAAAAAAATAGACTGTTTGTTTTTCATATGAGAATTGTAGGGTGTCAGTTGTCATCGTAAGGTCTTTTTTACGGTATGCGACTTTTTGACTAAAGAAAAAACTACCTGTTTTTGGAAAGAAATAACCAACTTTACTCGTTATTATTTCGTCAGAAACTATCGATTCTACTTGCCCTTGATTTCGATAAATTGCCTTGCTATTTTTTGCATCATAATCCATTGAATCACTAGTAATTTTATATTCCTGATCGCGGACCCTAACGTGACCCCAAAGTTTTGCATATTTTTGAGATCCATTATAATACATCGAATCACAAAAAAGATTAATATCATTCTTACGTATTTGAACCTTACCATAAGCATGAACTATTTTTTCTTTTTCTTGATAGTGAGCTGAATCGCAATACATTGTATTTCCTTGATAAATAAAATTGACGGAACCAATTAAACGATGTTTTTTAGATTTCTCATCGTAAATTATTTTTTCTGATCCAGGAAGCAACTCAAGTACATTGTTTTGAGAAAATAAAAATCCACGTAAAAAAAATGCGCTAAAAATAAGCGCAAATTTAAAAGTAGGATGTGTTTTAATTATCACTATAATTTAGAAAGGGTTTGCGTTCTGTCTGGACCTACGGAAATAACGTTAATTGGAACTCTTAATTGCTTTTCAAGGTAAGAAACGTAATTTTTTAATGCTTGAGGAGCATCTTTATAGTCACGTAACTTAGTTAAATCACAGTTCCAACCGTCAATTTCTTCATAAAAAGGTATAATTTCAATATCATTCACGTCAAATGGAAAATCTGTTACTTTTTCACCATTAACAAGATAATGCGTACATACTTTTATTTTATTAAAAATACTGAGTATATCAGATTTCATCATCGATAGTTCTGTAACTCCATTTATCATAATAGCGTAACGCATTTGAACTAAATCTAACCAGCCACAACGTCTCGGTCTTCCTGTTGTTGCACCAAATTCACTGCCTTCTTTTCGGATTAACTCACC
>RFSL01000181.1 GCA_009923965.1 Flavobacteriia bacterium
AATCTCGGATTTTTCAAAAAGAAATCTCGGTGTACATGCATAAATCGCCAGAATAATCCGTCCCAAACGGGCTGCCAGTCGCCTTTTTGATAATTACTCATTTTTATTAAATAGTTGCTACCACTAATATAGGGTTTGGTTGCCATCAGTCCTCCGTCAGCAAACTGACTCATTCCATAAACATTGGGAACCATAACCCAATCATAGGCATCAATGAATAATTCCATGAACCAACGATAGACCTCATCTGGATCAAACTCGCAGAGCAGCATAAAATTACCAAGTACCATCAGTCGTTCAATATGGTGAGCATAACCGGTTTCTAATACTTTTTTAATGCAACTGTCAATAGGCTCTATTCCTGTTGTGCCATTCCAAAATGAAGCAGGTATTTTTCTTTTAAAGCCCCAATAATTTTTGGTTCTTTCTTCATTGCCTTTTAATTCATAAACAGCTCTAATAAATTCTCTCCAGCCCAGAATTTGACGTATAAATCCCTCGAGTGAATTTAATGGAACTTCGTGATTACTTGCATAGAGTAAAGCTTCCTCAATGACAAATTTTGGGCTTATCAATCCAACATTCAACATGGGTGTTAAAACGCTGTGATGTAAAATATTTTCTTTTTCTACAATCGCATCTTCATAGGCGCCAAATTCGGAAAATCGGGTTTTAAAAAATTCTGCTAGCCAACTTTTACTTTCTGCATAAGTAGTTGGGTAGATAAATTCAGTATTTAGTTTTCCATAATTACTTGAGAAGTGCTTTTCTGTATAAGCAATCGCTTCCGAATAGAAGGCATTGGGATTTAAAAAGGTGGTTTTTGGCACTGTTTTTCCTTTGGGATATTTCAGGCGATTTTCATCATCAAATGTCCATTTTCCTCCAATTGGCTTGTCTTGTTTTTCTAATAATATATTCTTAGTCAAGCGCTGATGTTTGTAAAACTCGGTTTGAAACATTCTTTTCTTAGTAGCGAAAAAAGAAGCGAGCTCCTCAGAGGTATTCAAAAATAGTGGCGTAGGTTTTTTAATCGGGTGAATGTCACTTTCCTTACAGGTGTTAGCAATTCTTTTCTCAAGCCAATAATCTGTGGTATCGATGTATTCAAAAGATTGAACGCCTTTATTTTTTAAATAGGGAATAAGCTTTGTTATATCGGATAATTCATCAAACGATTCAATGTACACAACTTTACTATTTTTGGATTGAAGGTAATTCTCGTAAAATTTCATGCTTGCTCGGTGGAAAGCAATTTTCTTTTTGTGAAAATTATAGTGTTTGAAGTAGAGGTATTCTTCCACTAAATAGATGGTGTCACATGTGTTAGCAAGTATATTTTGCTCAACTAGTTGATGTGGAAAAACAATGCCTATTTTACTCATGGTTTAGATTTATTCATTCTACATTTATCGCTGCAATACTTTACTTCTTCCCAAACCTTTTCCCACTTTTTTCGCCAAGTAAAAGGCCTAGAGCAAACGAGGCAAATTTTTGATGGTAAATCGGTTTTTTTCATGTTTTTCATGCTTATTTTTTACTCCGTGGGGTTGTTTTTGCTGCACTTTCAGTATTCACGTGTTTCTTTAAAATTCTTTTTCCTTCACTTTTTACTTTATCGGTTTTTCGATAGCGCCAAACAATATCACTTGCTGTTTTTCGGGATACTTCAATATCTACAATTGGAAAGGGATAGTCTGTTCCAATTTTTACCGAATAAAGCGCTTGTTCCATCAAGCTCATTTTCCAAGGTTCGTGAATTAATTCAATTGGAACCTGCTTTAATTCAGGTAACCAGGTTTTAATAAATGTGCCATCTGAATCGTGCACCTGCGAATTTTTTATAGGATTATAAATCCGAATAGTATTGATGCCTGTAACGCCTGATTGCATTTGTAATTGGGGATAATGAATACCTGGCTCATAATCCAAAAATTGCCTTGCTAAAAAATGTAATTCTTGCCAGTCTTGCCAAAGATTGAAAACGAAAAATGATACCACCATGGCTCTCATTCTAAAATTTATATATCCTGTAGCAATTAAACAGCGCATGCAGGCATCAACAAGCGGAACGCCCGTTTGACCAGTTTGCCATGCTAAAATATGAGCCTCATTTTTTGGTTTTACCAAGGAGTCGTAGGCTCTATTTACATTTTCAAATTCCATTCGACATTCGTCTTCAAATTTTTGCATGAAATGACAATGCCAATGTAAGCGAGAAATAAAATTGGAAAGCGCTCTTTTTTTGGAAGAGGATTCATAGTGCTGTTTCGTGTATTGATAAACCATGCGCATGCTAATGTTACCATAACTGAGGTAGGGAGAAATGCGACTACAACTTTTTCGACTTAAAGAAGGTTTTGAAATATGTTTAGAATAATTGACGTGTCGAATTTTTAAAAATCCATCTAAATATTTCCATGCATTCGTCTCTCCTCCTGGCTGAAAAGAGGCATTATTTGTCCTAATTTCTTTCCCTAATGGTTCGCCTTTTAAACGATTATAAAGTTCTTCATCGAGTTTAAGAAAATTACAATTTACATCCTCAATTAAGGCTGGTTGTGCCTCCATTTTTTCTTTCCATAAAGAATCCCAAATTTTTCTAGATTTCAATTTTCTTACAATTCCATTGTGTTGGTATTCTTTCCATTCAATTTGATTGTTTTTACAAAAATCATGAATGATAATATCCCTGTCATATGTTAATTTA